>CAZRXE010001601.1:0-6902 GCA_964603695.1 uncultured Heliomicrobium sp. | reverse complement strand
TTGACGGCATCGCCAACGCGCATGTGTTCCGGCCCCAATTCCTTTTCCAGAATTTCCAGGGCCCGCTGCAACAGGGGCGCGGCTTTGTCGTTTTCGCCGCGATTGGCGTACACCGCGCCTAGATTGTTGAGCACTCTGCCGACGTTGGGGTGTTCAATGCCCAGCGTCTGTTCCCAAATGGAGCGCGCACGCAAAAACAACGGTTCGGCGCGGAGATAGTCTCGTTTAGTGAAGTGAATCACCGCCAAATCGTTCACCAGCAAACCTAGATTCGAATCATTCGGTTTGAAGGTTTTTTCCGCCATCGCCAGGGCGCGAACAGCGAGCGGTTCGGCTTTGGCCAGATCGCCTTTGCGGCGGTAAATGGTCGCCAGTTGATCCAGCGCCAAAGCAACTTCCGCGTGTTCCTGGCCCAGCGCCTGTTGCCGTAATGCCAGCACACGTTCCGCCAGCGGCAGGGCTTCGTCGTATTTGGCGGCGGCGGAAAGCTGATCGGCCTGCGCGCTCAATTGGCGCGCCTGCCGCAAGGCATCTTCCTGCGCTGCCGCCGGCCCTTGCGCTGCCGCCGGAATCAAGAGCGAGAGCAATAAACAAACTGCCGCGCTGAGTTTGACGGCAAAATTCCGGCGAAAAGCTGTCATCGGTTCGTTGCGAAAAATCACCTGGGCCTCCCAATCAAGTAATGTTCTTGTCGGATGGAAAATTTCCCCGTGAAGGTAAATTTCATTTCTTCGTGTTGCGAATGGTTTGCTGTGGTCTGTACGTATTGACGACTGCGCGTGGAATGTAGATGGCGTCTATCAGCAAGTCAAGAAATCGCCCTTGCGGGTCATGGCTGCCGCGAAATCAGTATTTGCGCGAACCATCGGTTCGCGCAAATACTCTCTTCATATTCGATCCGATCCCGGCGAAGGATCACTTCTTTTTCAAAGCTTGTTGAATCGCGGCTTCCGCCAGCGGAGCCATCAGCTTGTAACCTTCGGCGTTCGGGTGCAGGCCGTCGTTGGCCAGGTCGGCTTTGAGCATGCCTTTGTCGTCCACCGTCTTGCCGAAATAGTCCAGGTAGGTGTGGCCGTTGGTTTTGCAGTAGGTCTTCAGCCATTCATTCAGCTTCAGGATGTTCTCCGGTGAGCGGCGTTCGGAGACTTTGTTTTTGCCGTAATCGTGGATGGGCAGGACGGAGGCGAACACGACTTTGATGCCGTTGGCTTTGGCCAGTTCGGCCATCGAAGCGTAGTTGTTTTCGATCATCTCCAAGGTCATCGGGCCGGTGTTGCCGGCGATGTCATTGGTTCCTGCCAGAATGACGACGGCTTTGGGTTTCAGCGCAATCACGTCCGGGCGAAAACGGATGAGCATTTGCGGCGTGGTTTGGCCGCTGATGCCACGGTTCAGGTAGGGTTTGCCGGGAAAGTATTCGGCCAGCTTCCAGCCGTCTGTGATCGAATCGCCCATGAAAACAACGCGGTCTTCGTCTTTAGCAGGTGCTGGGACTTTGGCATTGGCGTCTTTGTAACGGGCAAGCTGCGGCCAATCAAGCGCGCGTTGTTGCAATCGGTTGAGTTGTTGTTTCAACGCTTCGACGGAATCCGGCGCGGCCTGCTGGTTTGACTGGGCAGGCGGCGGCGGCGTGGCCTGGGTTGGCGTTTGCGCCGACGTAACGGCGGTCAGAAGTAGAAAGCTCGATAAAACAGCGAAGGTACGAAAGTGCATTGGGTCTCCTTAAAAGTGTGGGGCAACCTGCCGAAACCGGCGGGATTGCTTCAATGTTTTCCTGGGAGCGCACGCTCACCTCGCGTGCGAGTTCCCGGCGCGAAAATCTCTATTGGCCATCATCCGACGCCCCGCCGACGCGGCTTTGCGCCAACCAGACGCTGAATTGGCTGCCACCCGCCCCAGCAGCGGCGAAGGGAACAAGGCGCAGCGTGATGCGTTCGCCTGCTTTGTAACTTTCGGTGTCCTGAGTGACGACGGCGGGCATTTCGTAAACTGGGCCGCCGTCGGCATCGCGGTAACGGACGCTGGGCTTTAGTTGCGGCGGTCGTACCGAAATGGCCGCGGACTGCGGCGTCAATCCGGGATTGAATTGCGCGTCCACGACCAGCACCTGCGGCCCGCGCAGAACGGCCAGTTTGCCGGCGTTGCGGCCTTCGCCTGAAACGACGCGAGTGGGAACGGAAAATTCCAGGGCGATGGTTTGCGTGCGACTCCAGGTTTGGCGCAGCACGTAATAGTCGCCCGGTTTGGTTTTGAACCCGGCAATCGCAGACCACGCAGGCACGCGCACGCGCAACGTAAATTTCATTGGTTTCGGCACGGTGACGGTAATCGCCACGCCGCCATCGGCTGGGTAAGCGGTTTGCTGTCGAATGTGGACCGTTTCGCCCTCGACTTTGAGCGAAGCCGTGCCGGTTGCCAAAAAGTTGATGACGATGCCGTCTTCGCTGGTCATATAAGCCACGGCTGGCAGCATCGCCCAGCCGCGAGGGCCACTGGAGGTGCAGCAGTTTTGCTCCGTCTTGTAAGGCTTCTGGCCGTCGAGCGCCGTAAAATATGCCCAGGCCGCACCGTCAGGCCGCTGCGCCGCCGCCAGATGATTGTAGTAAGTCTTTTCCAGTTCCTCTGCGTACCGCGCTTCGCCGGTCAAGCGCAGCAGTTGTTGATTTAGCTGAATCCAGGTGACAGTGACGCAGGTTTCGGCCACTTCGTTTTGCATTGAGCTAAGAAACTCATGCGGGGCCGTCCAATGTTCCTTGCTGCTGCCGCTGCCTGTAATCAGCAATTGATTGGCAACGATGTCCCGCCAGGCGTTGACGGCGGGCGTCAGATATTTGGCGTCGCCCGTAGCGCGGTAAAGTTCGCACAAACCGACCAGACACGACAGCATTTCGTAGGCTTTGGCATTGGCTGTTTGTTGGACGGATTTTTGATTGGTCAGTGTGCTGATGATTTTCGGTCCGTTGGCCACTTCCCACTTTTCGGCCAGCAATCGGGCGAAATCCAGATAACGCCCGTCGTTCGTTGCGCGATAAAGCAAGACCATCGGTTCCATCACGCTGCCCGAAGCCATGCCGACATGCGTGCTGCGCTGATTGATGTCGAGCGCGCCTTCTCTGCCGAAGGTTTTGATGAGCAGGTCTGCGGCGCGGCGCGCGGCATCAAGCGCCGTAGTGTTGCCGGAATAGGTCGCGTAAGTCGTCAGGCCGATCAGATCGTATTTGTGAACCCAAACATCCCAACTCTGTTCCTTGCCCATCGCCCAATGTTGGCCCTCGGCGTAAGTGCCCAGATAACCGTCCGCTTGTTGTGCTGCGACGAGCGCGGCAGCCACGCGATCCAGCTTGGCTTTCAACTCTGCGTCTTTGGTGTAGCGCCAGGCCAGCGTCGCCGCGTGCAACCATTTGCCGACGTGTTCGCCGACCCAGGCTTGCTTGCCGGGGCGCTGCTGGAAGCCGCCGAGCAACTCGGTTTCGTTTTTTGTGAGCAGGCGGGCGCGTTCGTTTTTCTGACAGCGTTCGCCCAAAAAGCCCTGCAATTGAACCGCGCCCGGATCTGCGGGTGTAAAACGGTCGGCCACCGAACGGGGCGATTGAGTTTCCGTTTGCGCAAGCGTGGAAATGGCTAAAACAATCGCGGCCAATAACAAACACATCAGACTTTTCATCTTTCGAGTCTCCGTTCGATCCGCCCTGAACGCAGCCTTGCCCGCACTTTCCTTGGTCCGATACGCTTCCGACGCGGACGTTGCGGGATTCGCTTTAGGCGAGCCGATGCTGGTTGTTGAACTAACAAATCGTTTGGGATGATGGTCTTTGGAAGCGGGTGCAAACTAGCATGTTCCGCCCGGATTGGCGAGAGAAGCAGCACCGACTCGGCGTTCCATCGAAGCCGCGTTTGCTCACTTTTCTTTGTTTGTTAGTATCACGGCCTCCCTACCAAAAACGACAACTCAAACCACCCAGGCCGATCATCTCCTCAGACTTACAAAATCTGAACCTGTGGTTTGAAGCCGATGAACAGTGGCGCTCGAATCTGTACGGATAGCTGACGGCAACAAACGGCGGCACGGCGCGGTTCGATTACGCAGCGCCGCGCGACGCCATCGCCGACCTGTTGCCCATCAGCGAACGCTTTTTCGCGTGCGGCGCAACCACGCTGCGCGGCTTCCGTTTCGAGGCCGCCGGCCCGCAAGACATTCTGGAACCGCCGAATGCACAGGAACTGCCGACGCTGTTTCTCATCGGGGGCAACGCGCTGGCCGTTTTCAATTTTGAATTGCGCTATCCGCTGACGCGGCGGCTGGTTCCGTTTTACGATCTGGGCAATGTATTCCGGCGCGTCGGCGATTTCAGTTTCGGCGGGATGACGAACACCATCGGCCTGGGCCTGCGTTTCAATACGCCCCTCGGCCCTGTCGGCGTGGATTACGGCTATCTGCTCGATCCGTCGTCGTTCAGAACGCCTTCGGGGGGCGTGTTGCGGCAACAGTGCGGCGTGATTCACATTCGATTCGGCCAGACGTTTTAAGACTGTCAGTCCGTGCGAACGCGCTCGACAATCTGGCTGCGAACCTGTGCGATCAACGCTTCGATGGTTTCTTCGGTGTAGCCTTCTGTTTTCACCGGCGGCAGGATTTCCATCCACACGTCGCCGGGCGTCATGACGTTGCGACCTTTCGGCATCACCAGCCGCGTGTCATTGACGACGACCGGCACGACCGGAATCTGGGCTTCGAGCGCCATAAAGAAAACGCCTTTTTTGAATTCCTTGACCTTGCCGTCCACCGTGCGCGTGCCTTCTGGAAAGGCCATCAAACTGTGACCGCGTCGCAATTCCGCCGCGCCGCGTCGCGTGCTTTCAATCGCCTTTTCGCGATTGCTGCGGTCAATCGGCACGACGTTCGCCAGCGGAAAGCCCTGTTTCAAGACCGGAAACTTCGTCAGCTCTTGTTTGGCAATCGCGCCAGTGTCGTGGCCGAGATACGCGAACAACATCGGCGGATCAATATTGCTTTGATGGTTGGCGATGAACAGATAAGCCTGTTTGGGATCAAGGTGTTCGCGGCCTTTAACGTGAACTCGCGCGCCCATTGACCAAATCCAAACCCGACATCCCAGTTTGGCAAACGGAAAGATGAAGCCTTCCACGCCGAACATCACGCGCAAAACATGGCCGAGCAAAACCAGCGGAACGCCGAAAACCAGCAGCAGGAAGGCAACAAAGGTGAGTGACCAGTAGTAACGAATCATTGGTGGTAGGTGGTAGGTGGTAGGTTGTCGGTGGTAGGTTGTCGAGCCACCAATCACCTACCACCCACCACCTACCACCTAATCAAATAATCGTGCCGTCGGTAATCGTCGCGCCTTTCGGCACAATGACTATGCCTTCGCGGATGTAGTAATTGCCGCCGTCGTGTTCCTGCAAACCGGCATCGTTGACGATGCGGACGTTGGAGCCGATGCGGACGTTTTTATCAATGATGGCGTTGCGGATGACTGTGTTTTCGCCGACGCCGATCCAGGGCAAGCCTTCCTTGCGGTCGCGCGCGAGTTCAGGCAGGGCCTGATAAGCGTCAGCGCCCATCAGCAGCGAGTTTTCAATCACTGAACCGTTTTCAATGCGCGAACGAACACCAACGACCGAACGCGTGATGGTCACGGCGTTCAAAATGCAGCCTTCAGTGACCAGCGAGTTGTTGATCGAACAGGAGCCTTGAAGTTTGGTGCTCGGCAAATAGCGCGGGCGAGTGAAGATCGGCGCGTCGGCATCGAACAAATTGAATTTCGGCATGACCGTCGCCAGGTCCAGATTGGCGTTGAAAAACGAGCGGATCGTTCCGATGTCTTCCCAATAACCGCTGAACAGAAAAGCCTGCATTTTGTAATTGCCGATGGCTTCGGGGATGACTTCGCCGCCGAAGTCCGTGTGCTTTTTGTTTTTCAACAGTTCGCACAAGGCTTCGTATTTGAACAGGTAAACGCCCATTGAAGCGATGAACGGGCGGCGTTCGGCTTCTTCGGGATTCAAGCCGAGCTTGGAAGTGTCCACGCGCATGGCTTCGAGTTCATCGGCGGGCGGCTTTTCGCGGAATTCGACGATCTTGCCTTCGTCGTCGGTTTTGAGCAGACCGAAGCTCGAAGCGCGCGAATGATCGGTCGGGATGACGGACACCGTCACGTCGGCGTCGCTCTCCTTGTGATGAGCCAGGAATTTGGAGTAATCCATCTGATACAGGTGGTCGCCGGACAGGATCAAAACGTGTTCCGGCGCGAAGTCTTCAATGTGCATCATCACCTGTCGCACGGCGTCGGCGGTTCCCTGAAACCAATTTTTGTTTTCCGGCGTTTGTTCGGCGGCCAGAATTTCGACAAATCCATCCGAAAATCGGCTGAACCGGTAAGTGCGCGCAATGTGCCGGTTAAGCGAGGCGGAGTTGAACTGCGTCAGCACATAAATGTAATGCATGCCGGAGTTGATGCAGTTGGAAACCGTGATGTCTATCAAACGGTATTTGCCGCCCAATGGCACGGCAGGCTTGGAACGTTGCTGTGTCAGCGGAAACAGGCGTGCTCCCACGCCGCCGCCCAGAACCAACGAGAGAACTTGTTTGCCCATTTAGACTCCTCGAATGCGTGAATTGCGGATTGCGGATTGCGGATTGTGGATTTAGAAAGTTGCGGTTTATCGAACTGCATTGAGTGACGGCAAATATCCGCAATCCGCAATCCACAATCCGCAATCTTATGATTGCTTGGCTCATCGGAAGGACTAAGCTAAGCTTGAACGCGGCTGAGGATAAGTAAGCCCCTATCGTTTTTCAAGAGAGTTCCCATCACGCAAATGTTTTCTTTATCTCCGGTTATCGCTCAAAGCTTGCAACAGGGTCGCGCCGTTGTCGCACT
>CAZRXE010001600.1:0-4939 GCA_964603695.1 uncultured Heliomicrobium sp. | reverse complement strand
CATTGGCGGAACCGGCGCGATCAGTTGCACCAACTCCAGTTTCGCGCCGCGTCAGAATGCGTCCAGAGCGACTTCGGTGTTCACCATCACTTTCGGCGTCGGTTCAACTGTGCCAGGCGGAACGGTCATCACTACTTCCATCAATGTCAACGGCACGGCAGCGGGGCGTCCGCCGGTTGTCGCCACCGGCAGTGCCAGCAGCACGGTCGCCAATCAGGCAGGTTTGTCAGTGGCGCAGACCGCGCCGGCCACGGCTGTTTCCGGTGGCAACGCGACGTTCAACATCGCTGTCGCCAATGGCGGCCCTTCGCCCGCGACTGCCGTGGTATTGACCGGAGCGGTTCCGGCCAACACCACGTTTCAATCATTGACCACGCCCGCCGGTTGGACTTGTTCCGCGCCCGCCGTGGGCGGAACCGGCGCGATTACTTGCAATGTCGCGACGCTGCCCGCCAATCAAACCGCCAATTTCACCTTGACCGTACGGCTGAATCCGACAGTTCCTTGCGACACGGCAATCAGCAACACTGCGACGGTGCAATCCAGCACGAGCGACTCAACGCCAGCCGACAACAGCGCGACTGCGACGCTGCTGGCCAAGACGCAGGCGGATTTATCCGTTAGTGTCGTTGCGCCCACGACCGCCGTGCCGGATCAAAGCGCCATCTATACCGTGACGGTCACCAACGCCGGGCCGTCGGTCAGCTTCAACACGACTTTAAACAATGCGCTGCCGTCTGTGTTCAGCGCCGAAGCCGCCACGCCTTCGACCGGAACCTGCACCGGCATCGGCACGAACGCCGTCAACTGCAATCTGGGAACATTGGCCGTGGGCGCAACGGCGACGATTCGCATTCAGGCGCATGTGCCGGAAACCTGCCAACCGGCGGCGGCGGTCAATCTCGCAACCGTCGCGTCAGGCAATTGCCTGACGGATCCGGCAACGGCCAACAACACCGCGCAAACAACCACCACGGTTCAACTGGCCAATCTGGGTGCGGGCGCGTGTTTGCCGGCCAAATCCGCCATCAGCGCCACCAAACCCGGTTCGTTGCTGCTGGCCGGGCTGTTTACTTCATCGGCTTCGGGCGCGGGCGGCTCTGATCCGCAAAACAACACGCGCGTCAATCTGACCAACGTCCACCCGCAACTGGGCGTGGTCGTGCATCTGTTTTTCGTGGATGGAGATACTTGCACGATTTCCGATGCTTTCGTTTGCCTGACGGCCAACCAGACGACCAGCTTCTTTATGTCCGACCTCGATCCGGGTCCGCGCGGTTATATGCTGATGACGGCGGTGGACGGCCCTCCGGGCTTTGCGGGCGGCAACAACACCGGTTGCCCAATCAGTTTCAACTACCTGATCGGCAACGCCAACATCAAATACACAGGCTCGCCGCGCCGCGATCTGGATCTAGAATCCGAAGGCGTGGGGCGGAGTTCGGCAGCCCCGTGCCGGGCTGCGATCCGACCAGTTCCACCGCCGAGTTGGTTTTTGATGGCAGTCCGACCGGGTACAACCAACTGCCCGCAGTGCTGGCGGCGGATAACATTCCGAGTCGCGCCGACGGCAACGACACGCAAATCGCCATTGCCCGCGTGGACGGAAATTGGGGAACGGGAATCCGGCCTATTGGTCCGATTTTCGGAATTCTCTATAACGACACGGAAAGCGCGACGAGCTTCAGCTTCAATGTCGGGACGTGTTTGTTCCGCCAAAGCATCAACAACTCCTTTCCGCGTACCACTCCGCGCTTTGAACAGTTCGTGCCGGCGGGACGCAGCGCCTGGATGAAGTTCTGGTCAACGGATGGCGCGGCTTTGGTTGGCGTCATGCACAATCGCAACGACAATTCGCAGTCCTCGCCGGGCGCTTTCGAGGGCGGACACAATTTGCACGTGCTGCGCCTGCTGCCTCGCGCCACAATTATTGTTCCGGTCTTCCCGCCGTCCTGCTGATTGGCTACAGCGAGTCAGTACCGCGACAGGTACTGACTCGCTGTAAGTGGACAGGCAAGGATTTGTCGGCAATTTCATTTTCCATTTTCCATTTTGGATTTGTCATTTGTCATTGCCCGAAACCTGTGCGTGCCTAATGAAAAATGACAATTTGAAAATGGCAAATGGAAAATGAAAAGCAGCGATTACCCTACGGAATTTTTGCCCATCTGCTTATAGCCGCTGATTTCGTTGTGCGTCTTGCCAACCTCCCTAATCCAACGCATCATCTCCCGCGCAACAATCCATTCACAGAGGTATCACCATGCTCCATCGAATCAAGTCGGTTTTCCCGCTCTTTCCTCGTCTTCAAACTGCGTTCTTGTGTGCCTTAGTTCTGCTTGGCGGCGCGCGCGCCCAGGCGCAGGATTCGCCCGCGCTCGAACTGAACAAGTCCATCGAAAAGTCTTTGGCCGGAGGGCAAGCGCACAGCTATCGGATTGCGCTTGAGGCGGGGCAATTTGTGCGCGTTGCGGTTGAACAGCGCGGCATTGATGTTGTGGTGACGCTCTTTGCCCCGGACGGGAAGAAGCTGCGGGAAGTGGATGCTCCGACCGACAATCAGGGGACTGAAACCCTTTCGGAATTGGCCGAATCCGGCGGCGTGTTCCGGCTGGAAATCAAATCGAGCGATGAGAAGGCCAAAGCGGGACGCTATGAAGCACGCCTGGATGTGGTGCGTTCCCCCACCGATGCCGACCGCAAGCTTGTCACCGCCCAGCGTCTCACCGACGAGGGCGACCGACTGCGCACACAGCGAGACGAAGACTCGCGCCGACAGGCTATCCGAAAATTTGAGGAAGCCCTCAAGCTGCAACGCGAACTCGGCAATCAGGCCGAGGCGGGTGACTTGCTGTTGTTGATGGGTAGCCTGTACAACGCGCTCAACCAGCCGGTTCAATCGCTTGACGCTTTCCGTCAGGCAGCGTCCTTGATGCGCGCGGCGAACGACAAACGCGGCGAGGCCAGCGCGCTTCAGAATCAGGGGGTGATTCAGCAAAACATGGGGCAGTTGCCGCAAGCTCAGACGGCGTTTGAACAGGCGCTGGCGTTGCGCCGCACGGTCAACGACCGCTCCGGGCAAGCCGTGACGCTCAACAGCTTGGGCGAGAATTACCGGCGGCTGGGCAACAAGCGAAAAGCGCTGGACTATTTTCAGCAATCGTTGTCCTTGCGTCGCAGTTTGCGCGATGCCGCGGGCGAAGGCGTGACTTTGAACACCCTCGGTCTTACCTATTTGGACTTGGGAGAAATCCAGAAAGCGCTCGACTTTTATAATCAGGCTCTGCCCCTCCGCCGCGATCCGGCAGGGCGTGCCATCACGCTCAACAACCTGGGACGTGCTTACGATTTGCTGGGCGTGCCGCAGGAGGCTCTGCGTCAATATGAACAGGCGTTGCAGATTGCCCGCACCGCCGGAGCCAAAACCACCGAAGCCCAAACACTGAATTTTATGGGACTGGCGCGCTGGGCGACGGACGATTTCGTGGGCGCGATCAATTCCTTCGAACAGGCGCTTCCACTGGCGCAGGCCGCGAAAATCCCCGCCACCGAAGCCGCCGTTTATAACAATCTCTGTTTGGTTTATACCTCGCAGCGCGATTGGGCGAAAGCACTTGATGCCGCCAACAAGGCATTGCCGCTGACCCGGCAAATCGGCAATCGCCAGTATGAAGCTTACGTGCTGAACAACACGGGCTTTGCGCAGGAAGGTTTGGGCAACACCGAAGCCGCGCTTGCCTCTCACCGGCAGGCGCTGGAACTGGCGCGCGATGTGCGCGACGTGCAGCGCGAAGCCAAGATTCGTTACGGCATTGCCCGCATCGAAAGCAGCCGCAATCGCCTGAAACCCGCTCGCGAACAGTTGGAACAAACCATCAAGATCGTCGAATCCTTGCGGTCGAAGTTGACCAGCCCGGATTTGCGCGCCGAATACCGCGCGTCAGTGCAGCGGTATTACGACCTATACATTGACGTGCTGATGCGAATGGGCAAACGTGCGCCGAAAAGCGGTCTGAAAAGCGGTCTGATTGCCGAAGCTTTGCAAGTGAGCGAACGCGCTCGCGCGCGCAGCCTGATTGAACTGCTCAGCGAATCCGGCGCGGACATTCGGCAAGGCGTAGACGCCGCGCTGGTCGAACGCGAACGCGAGTTGCAGGATCAAATCAACGATAAAGCGGCGGAACAAATTTCGCTCCTGCGCGACCGCAAGAAGGCCGAGCAGGTTGTCGAAACCGGCAAGCAGATTGAACAACTCAACGCCGAATTGCGCGAAGTGCAAAACCGTATTCGCGCCGTCAGTCCGCGCTACGCCAATTTGACGCAGCCGCAACCGCTGGCCGCGCGCGACCTGCAACGCCTGCTCGACGCGAACACGATGCTGCTGGAATTTTCTTTGGGCGAAGATCGTAGCTATTTGTGGGCGGTCACGCCGTCGGGCATTCGCGGCTACACGCTGCCCAAACGTGCCGTCATCGAAGCGGCAGCCAAACGTTTTTACGACGCGCTGACCGCGCGCAATCAATTTGTGGCCAATGAATCGCAGCCGCAGAAACAAACGCGCATTGCCGATGCCGACGCCGAATGCCTGACCGCCGCCGCAGCCTTGAGCCGTATGCTGATTGCGCCGATTGCGCCGTTGCTCGGCAACAAACGCTTGATCGTCGTGGCTGACGGCGCATTGCAATACGTTCCGTTCGGCGCGCTTTCGGCGGGAGCGCCATTGATTGCCGCGCACGAAGTCGTTTCGCTGCCATCCGCTTCCACCATTGCCGCGCTGCGCGCCGAAACCGGCAGCCGTCCCAAAGCCTCCAAAACTGTCGCCGTCATCGCCGACCCGGTGTTTGAAACCAAAGACGAGCGCGTCAAAATCGTCAGCATCAAAGCCGACGCCGGCGAAACAAAGAAAGACGACAAACCCGCGCCGCCGCCCGCAGCCGAC
>CAZRXE010001599.1:0-5995 GCA_964603695.1 uncultured Heliomicrobium sp. | reverse complement strand
GGCGAGAAGCAGGAAATCAAATTGGGCGATGTTGTATGGACTCCGCCGGGCGTGAAACACTGGCATGGCGCGACCACTACTGACCGCCTGACGCACATCGCCCTGACCGAACAACAACCCGATGGCAAGCGTGTCGAATGGAGGGAAAAGGTCAGCGACGCGCAATACAACGCGCCTGCCAAAGCGCAGGCCATTCCCGCACCAGTGCGCCTTTCGACTACCAACAACAGACCATCGGCCAGAGCGATGGGTGATTTTGCTCCCAAGCTGGCTGAGATTACCGACGACGTGCTTTACGCCGATGTCTGGGAACGTCCGCAGTTATCAAGACGTGACCGCAGCTTGGTGACAGTCGCCGCGTTGATTGCGATGAACCGTCCCGATCAGCTTCGCTCACACATCACACGCGCCCGCACGAATGGCGTGACGCTGGAAGAAGTTGTTGAGACGATCACGCACATGGCCTTTTATGCGGGCTGGCCAAGCGCAGTGAGCGCGATTGCGGTCGCCAAAGAAATCTTCCAGTAAAACTTACAGGCAACAGCTATTTCATCGAAGTAGCGGAGGAAACTTATGATCAAACTGAAAGTAAACGGTAAGAACCAACAATTTAACGGCGACCCGGACACGCCGTTGCTTTGGGTGTTGCGCGACGAACTTGATCTGAAGGGAACGAAGTTCGGTTGCGGAATGGGTTTGTGTGGAGCTTGCACAGTTCATCTAAACGGCAAGCCGGTGCGGAGTTGTTCGACGCCGGTTTCGGCTGCGACGAATGCTGCGGTGACGACGATTGAAGGGCTTTCGCCGGACGGTTCGCATCCGGTGCAAGTCGCGTGGCAGGAGCTTGATGTACCGCAATGCGGTTATTGTCAGGCCGGACAAATCATGTCGGCGTGCGCGTTGCTGGCGAAAACTCCCAAGCCGACGGATGCCGATATTGATTCGGCAATGAATGGCAATCTGTGCCGTTGCGGAACGTATTTGCGCATCCGCTCCGCGATTCACAAAGCGGCAGAGTTGTCGGCTTCCAAAGCTGAAACCAAACCTGCCGCCAAAACGCCGCGCGCCAGCGTGTCACCCACCAAAGGCCGCCAAAAGTAAGGAGACCAACTCATGGCAAAAACAAATCTCAATCGTCGCTCTTTTCTTCAAGCCACTGCGCTGGCAGGTGGCGGCTTTATGCTCGGCTTGTATCCCAAGACGGCTGCGCTGGCGCAAGGGCCACAACAAACCGCACTGGCTCCGAATGATTTCATTCGCATCGCTCCAAACGGCATCGTGACGCTCACGTCCAGGAATACAGAAATCGGGCAGAACATTTACAACACGTTGCCGATGCTAATTGCCGAAGAACTGGACGTGGACTGGAAAGACGTTCGCGTCGTGCGCGCTGATGCGCATCCCAAATACGGCAATCAATTCACGGGCGGCAGTTCGGGGACGCCGGGCAACTGGGTTGCGATGCGGCAGATGGGCGCAGCCGGTCGGCAAATGTTAGTTGCCGCAGCCGCACAAACCTGGGGTGTAGCAGAATCCGAATGCTCAACGGCTTCCGGTCGCGTGTCGCACAAAGCATCCAATCGTTCGCTGGGGTATGGCGAACTGGCCGCGAAAGCCGCGACGATGCCCGCGCCTGATTTTAGTAAGCTCAAGCTCAAAGACGCGAAGGATTACAAGATCATCGGCACGTCCACCGTCAGTGTGGAAACCAAAGACATCGTGACGGGCAAGCCGATTTTCGGGATTGATGTGAAAGTGCCGGGGATGCTTTATGCCGTGATGCAACGCACGCCCGTGCTGGGCGGCAAAGCCGTCAGCGCGAATCTCGATGCGATCAAAGCGATCAAAGGCGTCAAGCACGCCTTCATTATCGAAGGCCGACCGCTCCGCAGCGATTATCCGAATTACCTGTTTGAAGACCCAGGCTTTGAATCCGGCGTAGCCATCGTGGCGGACAGTTGGTGGGCAGCGCAGTCGGCGCGGGAAAAGCTCGAAGTGAAATGGGACGCGGGCAAATGGGCTACGCAAGACAGCGTAGAGAACGCCAAAAAAGCGGTTGAGCTTTCCAAACAAACTCCGATGCGTACGCTCAGGCAAGATGGTGACGTCGAGGCTGTTTTCAAGCGCCCGGATGCCCGAGAAGCTGTCAAAGTCGTCGAAGCCAATTACTCGATTCCTTTTATCGCGCACGGCACGATGGAGCCGCAAAATTGCACGGCGCATTTCAAAGACGGCAAGATTGAAATCTGGTCAACCAGCCAGATTCCGCAACCCGGACGCTCGGCGGTGGCGCAATTGCTCAAGCTGAATGAAAACGATGTGACGGTTCACGTAGTGCGCGGCGGCGGCTTTGGACGGCGAGCCTATAACGACATCATGCTCGACGCGGCGTGGATTTCTAAACAGATCAACGCGCCGGTCAAGCTGCTCTGGTCACGCGAAGACGACATCCAACACGATTATTATCGCTGCGGCGGATTCCAGTTTATGAAAGGTGCGGTGGATAACACCGGCAAGCTGGTGGCGTGGCACGATCATTTCGTCGCTTACGGCGAAGGGAATAACTTCGCGCACGACGGCGGATTTCAGCCGGGCGAATTCCCCGCGCGCTTTGTGCCGAACTATAGTGTGAGGTCTTCAGTGATGGGCCTGGGGTTGAAAACCGGAGCCTTGCGCGCGCCTTACTCGAACAGCACGGCGTGGGTGATTCAGTCGTTCATTGACGAACTGGCGCACGCCGCCGGCAAAGACCCGTTGCAATTCCGTTTGGATTTACTCACTGGCACACCGCTGCCGCTGGCTCAGTGTGAACGAGGCTTGGACGCTTCACGCATGATCGGCGTCATCAAACTGGTCGCTGAAAAATCCAACTGGGGCAAACGAACTTTGGCGAAAGGCACAGCGCAAGGCGTCGCTTTCCATTTCAGCCACAGCGGATACTTTGCCGAGGTCGCCGAAGTCACCGTTGCGGCAAATAAAAAAATCAAAGTGAATAAAGTCTGGGTCGCGGCTGACGTGGGCAGTCACATCATCAATCCCAGTTCCGCTGAAACGCAGGTGCAAGGGGCAGTGATTGACGGTCTGAGCGAAATGATTCAGGAAATTACGCTGAAAAACGGAGCCGTCGTGCAATCAAACTATCATCAGCATCCGTGGCTGAAAATGTCGCAAGCTCCGCCTATCGAAGTCCATTTCCTGAAAACCAACAACCCGCCGACAGGTTTGGGCGAACCGGCTTTGCCGCCAATTCTGCCTGCTGTTTGCAATGCAATTTTCTCGGCGACGGGCGAACGCATTCGCACGATGCCGATGACGAAGCAGGGCTTTAGTTTCGCGTAATTCCAGTTACGATGAAATGCGTATGGGCAAGAAGGCGATCCTCATCACGCTGATAATTGTTCTAAGCGCGCTGACGCTTGGGCTAATGCGCTGGATTCGTGCGCCTCGTCTGGAAGAAGTCCGGTTTCAAAACGGAGAGGTCACGCTGGCCGGAACGCTGTATGTTCCATCAGGAACCGGCCCGCATCCCGCGGTGATATTCATTCACGGCTCAGGCGATGACAGCCGGGAAACCTATCGTTACTACGCTGACATTCTGGCAACGCGCGGGATTGCGGGTCTGATTTATGACAAACGCGGCGTTGGCGCTTCAACAGGCAGTTGGAGAGCAAGCCCATTTAGCGTACTGGCGGACGATGCGCTGGCTGGAATCAGTTTTCTCAAAGGGCATCGGGCGATTGACGCCAAACGTATCGGAGCCTGGGGCGGAAGCGAAGGCGCGATCATTGCGCCATGGGCAGCTTCACGATCCGCTGATGTCGCATTTGTCGTCATGCAAGCAGCGACCGGGGTGACGTTCGCGCAACAGAATCTTTATCAAAACGAGCGCCAGTTGCGAGCCGTTACGAACTCAGAGGCTGAGGTCGCACTGGGATTGAACATCGTGAACTTGCAACAGCATTACGCACGGACGGGAACCGGCTGGCAGGTGTATGCGGATGCCAGACAAGCTGTTCAAGAAAAGGCGTGGGCTTCGGCGCTAGGCTCGCTCTTATCGCCGGATAATTGGTGGTGGAATTGGTATCGCACCAAGATGGATTACGACCCGATCCCGATGCTTGAGAAAGTGCGCGTTCCAGTGCTCGCCGTGTGGGGAGAAAATGACGTGCTCGTGCCGGTGGCGGAAAGCCGCGCCGCTATCGAAGGCG
Organism: uncultured Heliomicrobium sp.; assembly: GCA_964603695.1. Taxonomy (GTDB): domain Bacteria; phylum Acidobacteriota; class Blastocatellia; order RBC074; family RBC074; genus RBC074. The sequence goes on along the minus strand of CAZRXE010001599.1, from coordinate 1,787 downwards.
CTTTCACGCGAGGCGGTAACCGCAATGTCACCTGTCGCGTATACGCCGGTGCTGACCATAGCATTCAAACCGAGAGTTGGTTACACGGGCGTAGACCGGAGCCGAGCTATATGGATTTTTTGAGTGAGTGGATTCAAAAACAAACCCAAAAATAAACAGTGACGCCGGAATAAAGGCGTCCAGCTTACCCGTTGCGAGGAAAATTTTTATGATCAAGCTGAAAGTAAACGGCAAGAACCAGCAGTTTAACGGCGACCCTGACACTCCGCTGCTCTGGGTGTTGCGCGACGAACTCGATCTGAAAGGAACGAAGTTCGGTTGCGGAATGGGATTGTGCGGAGCTTGCACAGTTCATCTGAACGGCAAGCCGGTGCGCTCGTGTTCAACGCCGGTTTCGGCTGCGACGAATGCTGCGGTGACGACGATTGAAGGGCTTTCGCCTGACGGTTCGCATCCGGTGCAAGTCGCCTGGCAGGACCTGGACGTGCCGCAGTGCGGTTATTGTCAGGCCGGACAAATCATGTCGGCGTGCGCGTTGCTGGCGAAAACTCCTAAGCCGACGGACGCGGAAATTGACTCCGCGATGAATGGCAATCTGTGCCGTTGCGGAACGTATTTGCGCATCCGCTCCGCGATTCACAAAGCGGCTGAGTTGACAGCTTCTAAAGCCGCAACTCCTGCCAAGTCGGGCGCAAAAGCTGCCGGAGCAGGCGCGAATCTAATTCCCCGCAAAGGCGGCAAACAGTAAGGAGCCAGTCCCATGAAATTTTTAGCTTCGATTGTGTTATTCGGCTTGTTCGCTTTGTTGCCGCTGACGGCTGGCACGACTGCGCCCGACGCCGATTGGTGGCAATGGCGTGGCCCGTTACGCGATGGCAAATCCACTGAAACCGGCTTGCTCAAGCAATGGCCGGAAAAAGGCCCGGCAGTGACTTGGGCAATTACGAATCTTGGCGAAGGTTACGGCTCGCTGGCAGTTCGCGGCGACCGCATCTATGTGCAAGGCACGAGCGGCGAAGGAAAGAGCGCGGTGTTTTGTTTGAATCGCGCCGACGGCAAAACAATCTGGTCGGTCGCCTTTGGGCCGCGATTGGATCAAGACAAAGGTAATGGGCCGCGCGGCACGCCTACGCTCGATGGTGACAGGCTGTATGTGCTGACCGAAAACGGCGACCTGGCTTGTTTGCGCGAAAAAGACGGCTCCTCCGTGTGGAGCAAAAACATTCTGAAAGAGTACTCCGCGAGCAATCCGCGCTGGCTCATCAGCGAATCGCCGCTCGTTGACGGCAACAAGTTGATCGTCTCGCCGGGTGGCAGCGGGGCAGGCATCGTTGCGCTGGACAAAATGACGGGTAAAGAGATTTGGCGCACCAAAGAATTAACGGCTCAGGCAGGCTATGCGTCGAACATCATCGTGGAAGTCGGCGGCGTGCGCAGCTACGTCAACTTTACTTCGGCGGCGGCGGTCGGCGTGCGTGCCAGCGATGGCAAATTGATGTGGAGTTACAACAAAGCCGCCAACAATGTCGCCAATTGCTCGACGCCAGTTTTTGCTGACAACAAAGTGTTCTTCTCTTCGGCTTACGGCACGGGCGGGGCGTTGCTCAACTTGAAAGCAGAGAACGGCGAGGTTAAAGCCGAGGAAGCCTACTTCACGAAAGACATGCAGAACCATCACGGCGGAATGGTGCTGGTAAATGGTTATCTCTACGGCTTCAACAATGCAATTCTGACTTGCCTGGAGTTCAACACTGGCAAAGTGATGTGGAAAGATCGCAGCGTTGGCA
>CAZRXE010001598.1:0-2064 GCA_964603695.1 uncultured Heliomicrobium sp. | reverse complement strand
ACTGCCCGCCCAGGTAAACCGGCAGCGCGTCGCGCAACATTCCAGTGCCGCGCCCGCGCAACAGCACCTGCCCGTCAATCCACGCACGCGAAGCCGCGCCCGCCAACAACTCAATCGTGCCCAAATCCAGCACATCGCGACGCAACAAATTGTCATCCACCGTCGCCAGGCCGGCAGTCATAAAAGCCACTTCGCGCGCCACGGCAAAGGCATCCGAAGTCACAGTACTCAATTGCCGCGCCTGCGTGGCCACCACGCGAAAAGGGGCAACAGCCGCCGCGTTGAAGTACTTCACATAAAACCCCAGCATCCGCTCGGCTTCAGTCGCCAACCGTTGCGCTTGCTGCTTACCGACTTCTCCCATCCCGCGCGGCACATAAACTTCAACCGGATAACTCTCGCCGCCGCGCGTCATCACATCGTAATCGCCGACAATGAAAAACGGCTGCGCGGCCAACGTCTGTTCAAACGAATTCTCGCTTTTGCGAATGCCGGAAGAAACGACTTTCAAACCAGCGGGAGCATTGACGGTGATCGCCATCGGCGCAGTATCAGCGCCGTGTTCGGCGTAAGGCGTATGCACAATCGGAACCCAAAAGCTTCCCGGCAACAGGTAACTCTCGCCCGAAGAGACGTGCAGCGATGGATTCCGATCCGCCGAAGGCAGCGAATAAACAAACTCCACGTCCAACTCCTTCGCGGAAGCAATGCTTGTCGTCAAATCGGTGTAAACACGAAGCAGATTACTTCGATCTTCAGCGGTCTTTAGCGTGACCGCCACGCCGTTGACCTTCATCGCCGTCACTTTGGCTTTGGGATTGATGTAAAACGAAAAGCGCGGACGGTCGGACGTCGCCAGCAATATGTTGTCGGCCAGCCGCGGATCGGAAAGGTTCACCAACCGCAGCTTGGCCTGCACATCCACTTTCAACTCCGCCGGCACGACGGTCGCGGTGATGTCGTACTTTTTGATCTCGAATTCCTGCGCGCTTGCCGAAGCCGCCAGAATCCATAACCCCACGATTGCGAAAAACAGTTTTTTCATCATTGTTTTTTCCATCCCTCAAAAACCTGCCGATGCTTAGCTACTTTGTGGCAGCGGCTAGAATTCGTTCTCGAACAATCCCTGTAATATCGGCAGGCAGTTCGTGCGATTTCGCTTGGTTAGTCAAAAACCGTAACAGGCGATTTCTATCTGTTTTGAAATACTCTTTATTCATCAAATGCAGCAGCCGCTTTCCGTCAATCACGCGATGAATGCTTTCAAGGCTCGTCAAATGCCGTTCAATCTCCTGCTCTTTCACAGCAATTTGCGCATCCGCGTCTGCTTCGCTGCATTGCAACAGTCCGGCAGTTCGATCAATCACGCCTTGCCGGTCAGCGTCATAACCGGTGCTGAAATATTCAAGCCTGGCCGTCGCTCCCGTACTGCGTTGAGAGGCCAGATTCTTTTCGTAAAAGAGCCAATTGGCCGCCATCAGGCTTTTCAACTGACGACAATGCTCCAACAACCACACCGCCAACGCCTGCTCATCCGGCAATATGGAAACAATCCGCTGATCCCATAGCTTCATCAACTGCCACAGCGGAAGCGGTTCCAGCAGGTAATTTTCCAAAGCGTAACGCCGCAAAATGAACAAGTGAGAATCTTTCGCGTAAGAGCCATCCACTTCCGCTTGCTCGCGAAAGTCGCGATCCGTGATGCCATACGCACGTTTCAGCGTTCCAACCGTCAGCAACTCATTCAACCATTTGTTCAAATTGCTGATTCCGCCGCACTCGTAAAATTCCATCTCCGGCAGCATTTCGCTGAACCATTCCCGCAACACGTAACGGTCGTCTTCGCCTTCTACCAACACAATCATGCGCGAGCCGGCGTCAAACAACAGTCGAGTCAATTCGGGAGACAAGGACGAAATGGTTTTCATGGCTGCACCTCAAAACGGCGTCAGAATCCGCGTGTTCTCCTCTCCGAAGATTTCGACAAACGCCGGTGCGTGCGTGGTGACAATCAGTTGATATGGAATTTCGCGCTGTAAGGCCAACAAGCCCTGCGCCAACCGA
>CAZRXE010001597.1:0-4911 GCA_964603695.1 uncultured Heliomicrobium sp. | reverse complement strand
GCAGGTTGACCACGCGGACGCAGTTTTCGTTGTTGGTCAAAAAGTTGGCGTGCGTGGTAATCGCGCCTTTCGGAAAACCCGTTGTGCCGCTGGTGTAAAAAATGGCCGAAGCCTCTTCCTGTTGTATATCTTCAATAGCGAACGGCGCGCCATCGGGCAAGGCTTCGCCGGTCTTAAACGAAAACTTTGCGCCGGAATCGTTGATGACGTACTCGATTTCCGGTTCGGCGAAGCGCGTGTTGACCGGAACGGCAATCGCGCCGGCGAGTTGAATGCCCCAGAACGCCACGCACCACGCCAATCCGTTGCCGAGTTGAATGGCCACGCGGTCGCCGCGCTCGACGCCCATCGCTTTCAAACCTCCCGCCACGCGCGCGGCACGATCCCACAGTTGTTGATAGTTGATGCGTTCGCCGCCGACTTCCACGACGGCTTCGTTGTTGGGCGATTGGTCAACGGTTGTGCGCAACATTTCGACCAGCGAATTGGGCAGATTGTCGTAGCGCGAGATGCCATCCGCGCCGCGCGTGACGCCGGAATAATTGAATGGACGAATCATTTAGTAAGCTCCTTGAATTTCGAAAATCTTGCGAGGGTTTTCCACCAACATCGTGTGGAGTTGTTCGTCGGTGACGCCACGCATTTTCAACGCGGGAATCACGTCGTTGTGGATGTGCAGGAAATGCCAGTTGGGCAGCACGGCAGGCAACGCGCGTTCGGGCAGCCAGTCGTTGAAACAGGCGGCGTCGTGTGACAAGACCATTTTATCGGCGTGGCCGCGTTCGCACATTTGGGCGACGGTGTTGACGCGGTCTTCAAACGGCAGCAGCACATCAATGCCGAAACGATCCATGCCGAGGTAAGACCCGGCGGCAATCAATTCTTCCAGGTAGCCGATATCCGTGGTGTCGCCGCTGTGGCCGATGACGACGCGCGACAGGTCAACGCCTTCTTCCAGGAAAATCTTTTGCTGTTCCAAGCCGCGCCGCGTGTGCGCGTGGGTGTGGGTGGAAATCGGCACGCCGGTTTGCCGATGCGCTTGTGCGGTGGCGCGCAACACCCGTTCGACGCCGGGCGTGACGCCGGGCTGATCGGTCGCGCATTTCAAGATGCCTGCTTTGACGCCGGTGCCGGCAATGCCTTGCCGGATGTCGCGGATGAACATTTCGGTCATTAATTCCGGGCCACCGAGTTCCGCGCCCGGCCCTTGGAAATGAAAATAAAACGGCACGTCGTTGTAGGTATAAACGCCCGTGGCGACGATGATGTTGATGTCAGTTGCGGCGGCGATGCGTTCGATGCGCGGAATGTAACGACCGAGGCCGATCACCGTTAGATCCACCACCGTATCCACGCCGCGCGCTTTCAATTCATTCATCCGCGCGACGGCGTCGGCAACGCGCTTTTCTTCGTCGCCCCAGTTTTCGGGGAAGTTCTGCATGATCTCAGTCGAAAGCACGAAGATGTGTTCGTGCATCAAGGTGACGCCTAGCTTGGAACTGTCAACCGCGCCGCGCACGGTGTTGATGGAAGCCATTCGTTTGTTCTCCAGTTGGGTTTGGTACGGCGTTGGCGCTCGGAAGGTCGCCTCTGGCGCGGTATTGTGGAGTAGCTCTTTGACGTTGACAAGCAAAGGACGCAACTGCCGCAACGCACGCCGTGAAAGCCGCCTTAGGAACAGAAATTAAATAACTCAGCCACAGAGAACACCGAGAGACTAAAGATGAAGTCTTATGTTTTCCTCTGTGCTCTCTGTGGCAAATGCCGGCGTTGTCATTTCGTCATCATTTCTTACCGACTGGCTCGCCGGGTTGCGCCGCCTCGCCGTGCCGGAATGGGCAGGCTATAATCCGCGCCTTCAACGAGGCAACCGAATGAACGTCAACCCAACATCCGATCATCATAAGGAGGGAATTATGCAATCCAGCTTCACGGTTCGCGGCGCTTGTCCGCACGACTGCCCGGACACCTGCGCGCTCGTCACCACGGTTGAAAACGGCAAGGCCGTCAAGGTCAAGGGCGCGGAAGATCATCCGACGACCAACGGGTTTCTTTGCACCAAGGTCAATCGTTATTTGGAACGCACCTACAGTCCGCAGCGCGTGCTCTATCCGATGAAGCGTGCCGGCGAAAAAGGCAAAGGGATTTTCACACGCATCAGTTGGGATGAAGCGCTCGACACCATCGCCGCAAAGTTCAAAGAGATTGCCGCCGATGATCCGCAGGCGATTCAGCCTTACAGTTACGCCGGGACGATGGGCCTGGTGCAGGGCGAAAGCCTGGATCGCCGTTTCTTTCATAAACTCGGCGCGTCCTTGTTGGAGCGGACAATTTGCGCTTCCGCAGGAGCCGCCGGTTACAAAGCCACCATCGGTCTGAGTATGGGAACCGACCCCGAACGCTTCAATGAAGCCAAACTGATTTTGATCTGGGGATCGAACACCATCACCTCGAACGTGCATTTGTGGCCGAAAATTCTGGAAGCGCAGCGCAACGGCGCACGCATCATCGCCATTGATCCTTACCGCAGTTTGACCGCTGAAAAATGCGACGAGCACATCGCGCCGCTGCCCGGAACCGACGGCGCATTGGCGCTGGCGATGATGCACGTCATCGTCAAAGAAAATCTGATTGACGCCGATTACATTGAAAAATACACGCTCGGTTTCGAGCTGCTGCGCGAACGCTTGCTGGAATATCCGCCCGCCAAAGTCGCCCAAATTACCGGCTTGAACGAGGACGTGATTGTTCGTCTGGCGCGCGAATACGCGATGACCAAACCTTCGATCATTCGTTTGAATTACGGCATGCAGCGCCATGCCGGCGGCGGCATGGCCGTGCGCACGGTGGCTTGTTTGCCGGCGTTGATCGGCAGTTGGCGAGACGCTGCTGGCGGCATGCTGCTTTCGACTTCCGGAACCTTCGGCATGAACACGACTGCGCTGGCTCGACCGGATTTTATTTGGAACAACCCGCGCACGATCAATATGTCCGCCATCGGTGATGCATTGACAGGCTCTCAACGTGTGCAGAAATTCAACGCGCAAGGCGCGCCGACCGAAACGTTGGAACCGCTCGATCCGCCGGTGCGCGCGATTTATGTTTACAACTCCAACCCCGTGGCTGTCGCGCCGGATTCGCGCAAAGTCGTTGCCGGATTTCAACGCGAAGACCTCTTCACCGTCGTTCACGAAATCTTTCAAACCGACACGGCGGATTACGCGGACATCCTGTTGCCCGCGACCACGCAATTGGAACAGTGGGACGTTCATCGCGCTTACGGCCATTTGTACGTGGTGCTGAACCAGCCTGCCATCGCGCCTTTGGGCGAAGCCAAACCGAACAGCGAAGTCTTTCGTTTGCTGGCCGAACGGATGGGCTTCACCGAAGATTGTTTCAAAGACTCCGATGAAGACTTGATTCGTCAGGCCATCGCCAGCCCGAATCCTCGTATGCAAGGCATCACGTTGGAAGAGTTGAAAGAACGCGGCTGGCAGCGGCTGAACGTGCCCGCGCGCTTTGCGCCTTTTGCCGAGGGTAATTTCCCGACGCCTTCGGGCAAGTGCGAGTTTTTCAGCGAGACCTTGGCGAAGCAGGGGATTGATCCTCTGCCGACCTACATTCCGCCGCGCGAAACGGTGCAGGATGCTCCGCAACTGGCCCGCAAATATCCGCTGGCTGTGATTTCGCCGCCCGCGCACAACTTCCTGAATTCGAGCTTTGCCAATCTGCCGACTTTCGTCAAAGCCGAAAAAGAGCCGCGCTTGGATATTCACCCGGCGGATGCGATTTCGCGCGGCATCAAGGACGGTGACCGCGTTCGTGTTTTCAACGACCGCGGCGATTTCAAGGTCAAGGCGCGCGTCACGGACAAAGCTCGGCAGGGCGTGGTGGTGGCGCTTTCGGTTTGGTGGAAGAAGCTGACTGCGGACGGCTGCAACGCCAACGACGTGACTTCGCAAGGGCTGACAGATTTAGGCGCGGCGGCGACCTTTTATGATGCGTTGGTCGAAGTGGAGAAGGTTCGGGAAGCGTGATGCGTAGGATTGTAGGGACGCTCCTTAGCGAGATGGAAATCACCGTTCCGATTACCGGAAGTTCTCCATCAGCATGATGTCGTTGACAGTCTGATCGCGTTGGGCATAAAGCAGCCAACGACCGTCCGGCGACAGCGACAGTCCGGGCTGCAAATCAAGCGGCGCTTTTTCGGCCGTCGCCAGTATCGCGATGCGGCGCGTGGCGAAGCTGAAAAAATTGATTGCCGGGCGTGCCGCGTCTCCTCGCGCGATGAAGTAAATGCCCTGCGGCAAAATTCCCCACGAACGCCCGACGCTGATTTTGGCGAATTCCGGCACGGGCTTTTCATCTCCGCCTGCCACCGGCACAGACCAAAGGCTGTAAACCGGACCTTTCTTCGAGAAGTAAAAGAGCTTTCCGTCCGGCGATTCAAAGCCTTCAAACGCGCCGTCGTGTGTCAATTGCGTTGCCGTTCCGCCTTCCGCCGGCATCTTCCAGATATTTTCCGCGCCGCCGCGATTGGACGCGAAATAAATCCAACGTCCGTCACTCGACCAACTCGGCGTGGCATCATAAGTGGCTTCGCTGGTCAGGCGGCGTGACGCGCCGCCGTCGGCGCTGATGACATAAACGTCGGGACTGCCACCGGCGCGCGAGTCAAAGGCAATCCATTGTCCGTCCGGCGACCAACGCGGTGTTCCTACTGGTGGCCCGTTGAAAGAGGTCAATTGTCGCAGATTCTCGCCATCGCGGTTGCTCACCCAGATTTCTTCGCTGCCCGTGCGCGTGGAGACAAACACGATCCGATTGCCGTCGGGAGAAATTTGCGGACTGTGATCGTCCCGAGTCGAAGAGAGGAATCGTTGCGGCGCAGCCAGTTTCAAAGGAGTGCTG
>CAZRXE010001596.1:0-2589 GCA_964603695.1 uncultured Heliomicrobium sp. | reverse complement strand
GTGCTGGCCGTGGACGACGGCTCGTATGAAAACGCTTTTCGCTTCGGCGCAACGGGCGGAACCACGTATTACGTCGCGCGGCTGACGCCCGCCAGTTATCCGGCCACGCTGAATCAGGTCATGATTCATTTCAATTCCCTGAACTCGCTGAGCGCCGGCACGCCGATTACGGTGGTGGCGGGCACGAATGCCGACGGCAACGCCAACATCAACTTCACGAATTTCCAAACCATCAACACGACCATCGGCGCGCTCAATCAATTCAACAGCTACGCCGTGCAGCCGCTGACCATCGCCAGCGGCGATTTCGTAGTGGGATTCGGCATCGCCTTCAGCACTTCGACGTTTCCCGGCCTTGTGGACGTGAGTTCGCCGGACGCCAATCGGTCTTATGTTTCGACTGACGGCGCGAATTTTTCGACGGTCGCGGAGTTGAATCTGAACGTGAACGGCGATCTGGCGATTCGCGCGCAGGTCTTCACGGGCAATTGCAGCGGCAGCGGCTGCACGTATTCGCTGATGCCTACATCGCAAAACGTTCCGGCGGCGGGCGGCAACAACACAGTCAACGTGATTGCCGACGCGGGCTGTCCGTGGACTGCCGTCAGCAACGCCGCCTGGATCAACGTCACCGCAGGCGCAAGCGGCACCGGCAACGGCACTGTGTCTTACAGCGTGGCGGCCAACACAGGCCCGCAACGCAACGGCACGATCACCATCGCCGGGCAAACTTTCACCGTCACGCAAGGTAGCGGCTGCGCGTTTTCGCTTTCGCCGCAGATGCAGAATTTCACCGCCGTCGGCGGCAACGGTTCGCTGATGGTGACGACGGCGGCGATTTGCGGTTGGACGGCGATGACCAACGACGCCTGGATCAACATCACTTCGGGCAACGGCACGGGCAACGGCACGGCGACGTTCAGCGTGGCCGCCAACACCGGGCCGCAACGCAGCGGCTCGATTCTGGTCGGCGATCAAACCTTCACCGTGACGCAAGACGGCGGCTGCACGTTCAGCATCGCGCCCACCAGTCAAAATTTCTCCGCCGCCGGCGGCAGCAGTTCGGTCGGCGTGACGACTGTCGCGGGTTGCGGTTGGACTGCTGTCTCGAACGATGCCTGGCTGACCGTCACGGGCGGCGCGACAGGAACCGGCAACGGCGTGGTTGGCTATTCCGTCGCCGCCAATACCGGCAATGCGCGCAGTGGAACCATCACCATCGCCGGGCAGACCTTCACGGTCAATCAGGACTGCACTGGATTTTCCATCACAGCGCATCCGAACAACGCCGTTGCCTGCGCCGGCCAGCCGGCCAGCTTCTTCGTCACCGCTTCGGGGCAGGGGCCGTTCAGTTATCAGTGGCGCAAAAACAACGTCAACATTCAGGATGCGCTCAACAGCACCTATTCGATTGGGATCACCGCGCCGGGTGACGCGGGAACTTATGACGTGGTGGTGACTGGTTCCTGTGGTGCCGTGCCGTCAAACCCTGCCACGCTGACCATCAACACAGCGCCTAACGTCACCACGCCACCCGCCAATCAAAGCGCCATTGTGGGAGGTTCGGCCACGTTCACAGCCGCCGCCACCGGCACGCCCGCGCCGACAGTGCAATGGCAGGTCAGCGTCAATGGCGGCGTCAATTACAACGACATTTCCGGCGCAACCAATCCCACGCTGACGTTGAACAATCTGACGCTGGCGCAACACAACACTCGCTATCGCGCAGTGTTCACCAATTCATGCAGCGTCGTGGAATCCGCCGCCGCCATTCTGACGGTTACTTGCCCGACGCTCAGCGCGACGCCCGCCACGCTGAACGCCGGAATCGTCGGCACGCCTTACAATCAGCAACTGACCGGAAACGGCGGTACATCGCCGTATTCGTTCACACTGAGCGGAGGCAGTCTGCCCGCCAACGTTACGCTTTCCAGTGGCGGCTTGCTTTCCGGCACGCCGACAGTGATGGGAACTTTTAACTTCGCCGTGCAAATAACCGATGCCAACACCTGTTCAAGCACGCAAAACTTCTCGCTGACCATCAACCCACCCTGCGGCACGATTACGGTCAATCCCTCCACGCTGGCCAACGGCTTCGTCGGCACGGCTTACAGCCAAACGCTGACGGGCAGCGGCGGCGCAACGCCTTACACCTTCGCCGTCACCGGCGGATCGCTGCCCGGCGGATTGAATCTGTCTTCCGGCGGCGCGCTGACCGGCACACCGACCGCCGCCGGAAGTTTCACCTTCACAGTCCGCGCAACGGACGTTAATACCTGCACGGGAATGCGCAGCTACACTGTCATCATCAGCGGCAACGGCCTGCAGTTCTTCCCGCTGCCGCAGCCTGTTCGGTTGCTGGAAACCCGCGCCGGCCTGACGGGCTGCACCACGCCCGGTGCAATCATCAATGCCGGCGGCACTTTCACTCTGCCGGCAAGAACGACTTGCGCTGGCATTCCCGCCGATGCCCAGGCCGTGACCGGTAACATCACCGTCGTGCCTTCGGGCGGAGGCTTCCTGACGCTCTTCCCCAGCACGGCGACGCAACCTACTGTCTCCAACTCCAACTTCGGCCCCGGCGAAGTC
>CAZRXE010001595.1:0-1814 GCA_964603695.1 uncultured Heliomicrobium sp. | reverse complement strand
CGCCGTTTTCAAATGAACAAACGGCAAGCCCGTCGTCACGAACTTCGCGTACTTTTCATTCAACCGCTGCGCTTCTTGCTCCATCAGGCCGGCGACGACTTCAATGCCAGCGTCGCGCAATTGCTCAAATCCCAAGCCGTTGACGCGCGGATTCGGATCCACCATCGAAACCACCAGGCGTTTGACGCCGGCTTCGATCAAGGCGTTGGCGCAAGGCGACGTGCGCTTGCCCGCGCCTTGATGCGCGCAAGGTTCCAGGTTGACGTAAACCGTCGCTCCTTGTGCAAGCTCTCCTGCTTCTTCGAGCGCCCAGGCTTCGGCGTGCTTCAATTCGTCATAGCGGTGATAGCCGCGTCCGACAATCTCACCATCTTTGACAATGACGCAGCCGACTAACGGGTTCGGACTGACCAAACCTGTGCCTTGCACAGCAAGTTGGAAGGTCAAGTTGATGAAATCCTGATCGTTCATTCTTCCGTAGCGGCAAGCAGCGCGAGAAAATCCGAAGGGGAATAAACCGGCAGAGGCGAATTTTTGTAATCGCCCAAATTTCGATTAACGATCACAAGCAATAAATCAAGAACAATGTCTGTATCGAACAGAACTTTCATCTCAAGTACTTCTCAACCAAATACTCTTCTTTCACCTTTTTCCAATCCCAATCCGGCGGCAATTCAACATCAGGTTTCAGTAAGCTGCGCAGCCACCTGGCCGAATCGCCGCGCTTGGGCGGCGGCAAGGCATCGGTCAGGCTTTGTGTCAGCTATTCTAAAATCGCCAATCGGTCCGCGACTGAAAAACTGGGAATTTGAGCAATCACCTCTTGCAGCGTCATGGGTTTCACCTCATTCAAACAACCCTTCGACGTAAGCCTTCGGATCGAAGACGACCAAATCATCCGCCTTCTCGCCGATGCCGCAGTAACGAATCGGCAGGTTCAGTTCCTTCGCAATGGCCACAGCGATTCCGCCTTTGGCCGTGCCGTCGAGTTTGGTCAGCACCAGGCCGGTGATGTCCGCAGCTTTCATAAATTCGCGCGCCTGGCTCAAACCATTTTGTCCCGTAACGGCGTCCACCACCAGCAAGACTTCGTGCGGAGCGCCGGGGACTTCGCGATTGGCTATGCGCTTCATCTTTTCGAGTTCCGCCATCAGGTTGGCTTTGTTGTGCAAACGTCCGGCGGTGTCAACAATCAGCACGTCGGCGTTGCGCGCTTTGGCGGCTTTCAGCGAATCGAACAATACCGCCGCCGGATCGGTTCCCTGCTTTTGTTGGATCAGCGGCACGCCCGCGCGCTCCGCCCAAATCGCTAATTGATCCGACGCCGCCGCGCGGAAGGTGTCCGCCGCGCAAATCAGAATTTCATTGCCTTCGGCTTTGATTCGTTGCGCCAGTTTGCCGATTGTCGTGGTTTTGCCGACGCCGTTAACGCCGACAATCATCATCACATAAGGCCGCACATCATCCGGCACTGAAGTTTCCGAAGCCACCCCACGCGACTTTTCGGCTTTTTCCAAAATGTCGAGCAGGTTTTGTTTGATCGTGCGCTTGAGTTCGTCGGCGTCTTTGAGCGTTTGCCTGTCAACTTGTTTGCGGACGTTTTCGATGGCCATCAGCCGGTTCAGTTTGGACTGCCGGTACGCCCCGTAGAGCCGACCCGATTCCCAGATGGGTTGGGCCAGCTGGACGCCGTATTCGTCCCGTTTGAAACTGGTCGCCTCAAAACCTTCAAAATCCTCGCTTGGAAACGGGTTCACTTCTTTTCCGCGGGTCGCGCTGACGCGGGCCGTCACCGACGGAAAAAGAGCGCGGCC
>CAZRXE010001594.1:0-1659 GCA_964603695.1 uncultured Heliomicrobium sp. | reverse complement strand
TTAAAGAGAGTGACTTCCTGCGTGACGACAGCAACCTGCGCGCGCAAACTCGTCAGCTTCACCTCGCGTACATCGTGACCGTCAATCAACACCGCGCCTTCCGAAACATCGTAAAAACGCGGGATCAAATTCGTCAGCGTGCTTTTGCCAGCTCCGCTTTGGCCGACAATCGCCACCATTTCGCCGGCCTGAACTTTGAAAGAAACATTTTTAACTACTGGCAGATCAAAGCCCGCGCCGTAGCTGAACGAAACCTGACGAAACTCAATGTCCCGCGTGAAGCGGTCAAGCTGCACGGCGTTGGGCTTGTCGCGCATTTCCATCTGCTCGTCCATCACTTTGAAAATGCGCGCGGCGGAAGCCAAACCTTGCTGCAAATCGTGCTGCAACCGGCTCAGACGGCGAATCGGATCGTAAGCTTTGAACATCGCCACCAAAAACGTGGCAAATCCGCCCAACGACATTTGCCCGTCGCCGATGCTGCGTTGCGCGTAAATCAGCATGGCCGCGACGGCGACAATGCCCAGCGTTTCCAAAACAATCGGCGACAAGAAATAAATGCGCATCGCGCGCAACTGGTCCGTCATCTGTTTGCGCGCGACTTCGCGAAAGCGCGCGCTTTCGTAAGCTTCCATGCCGAAGGCTTTGACCACGCGCTGCGAAGAGATGGCTTCCTGCGCCGCGTCCAGCATTTCCGCGCCGCTTTCCTGCCGCGAAGTAACATAGCGCCGCAGCTTTTTGTTGAAGTTCGTCGTCAGGTAAGCCACCGGCGGCGCAAGCAACAAAATCGCCGACGACAAGCGCCAGTTCACTTGAAAGAGCAGCGTCAGGTATACCACCAGGCTGACCGATTCGCGCAGCAAATCGCGCAGCGTGTCGGAAACGGCGCGTTCGACCAGCCCGGCATCGCTCATCAAATGTGCTGTTAATTCATTGGTTGGGCGTTTGGCAAAGAACGAAGCCGATTGGCGAATGATGTGATCGTAAAGCGCCGAGCGAACATCGGCGATGACGCTCTGGCCAATGTAACTCATCGAAAAGGAAGAAAAGTATTCAGCCACGCCTTTGGCTACTGTGAAGCCTATCAGTAGAAAGGCAATGAACTGCAAATTCGCCGCGCCCGATTCCGGCAGCTTGAATGGCAAAAACCGTAGCAGCGATTGTCCCGTTTGCCCTGACAAAGCGTCAAAGATCGGTTGCAGCAATAGAATCGTCCCGCCTTCCAGCAATCCCGTGGCAATCATCAGCACAATGGAAATCGCAAAGATGATGCGGTAAGGCTTGAGGTATCCGAGCAATCGGGAAAATTCAGTCATTGTGTGGCAACTTCGTTAAATAAAAGCGACAAAGGCGCTTTTCGACTTGTCCTTGAAAGCGCCGGATTATAGGGGCGGGGCAAAAACAGCGTCAAGCTAGACGGCTATCGGGTGCTGGAACCAGATGCAAGGGGCTTTCCAACATAACTGCTCTGCGCGGAATAGTTGCGTTGCCGAAGCCGTAGGTGGTCGCTAAACTGCGCCGCGTGAATCACACGAATCGAGGCTTCTTCTCCAAATTTTTCAAACTCGCTTTGTTCGTTGCGCTCTTGGCGGCGCTGGTGGTTGGCGGCTGGATGTTCTGGCGTTGGCGGCAACCGCCGCCGCCGTTTGCCGCCGTGGT
>CAZRXE010001593.1:0-7920 GCA_964603695.1 uncultured Heliomicrobium sp. | reverse complement strand
AGACTTCAGCGCCGTTCCAACTTCATTCGCATTCCGTGTTTTGGGCGCAGCGTGACGATGGGTTCCAGTGCCACCGGATGGCCGGGCGCGAGTCGCATACGCCAGCGTTGCGCCAGCGTGGCCATTACCAACACGCCTTCCATCCAGGCGAAATGCTCGCCGATGCACAGGCGCGGGCCGCCGCCAAACGGGAAGTAACTGAATTTTGGCCGCGATTCGCGCGCTTCCGGCGTCCAGCGTTCGGGGTCGAATCGTTCCGGGTCGGGAAAGTATTTCGGGTTGCGATGCGCCACGTATTGGCTCATCAAAATGATCGAACGCGCCGGCACGTGATAACCGTTGATTTGATAATCGTTCAGCGCGCGGCGTCCGATGATCCAGGCGGGCGGATAGATTCGCATGGATTCGGCAAAGACCATTTCGGTGTAGCGCAAGCGCGGAAAGTCTTCGGCAGTGGCGGTTCGGTTGCCGAGCACTTCATCCACTTCGGCGTGGAATTTGGCCTCAGCTTCGGGGTTTTGAGACAGCAGATACCACGTCCAGGCCAGCGCGTTGGCGGTGGTTTCGTGACCGGCCAGAAAGATGGTCATGGCTTCGTCGCGCAATTGTTCGTCGGTCATGCCGCTGCCGTCGCCTTCGGTGTCGCGCGCCTGCATCAGCATCGAAAGCAAATCGCCGCGATCTTCGCTGCTTTCGCGCCGCTCGCGGATGATGCGGAAAATGGTTTCGTCGAGCCGTTCGCGCGCTTGTTTGAATCGCTTCATGGCGGGAATCGGCAGCCGTTCCAGAAGCTGCGAAAAGGGCAGCGTCAGGTAATTGAATAGTTTCATGGCGTCGCTGAGCGCGTCGCCGATTTCGTCGGCTTCGGTGGCGACATCGGCGTCAAACAAGGTTTTGCCGGCGACGGCCAGCGTCAGGTGCATCATTTCGCGGGCGATGTCGCGCTCTTCGCCATGCTGCCAATCGGCGCTTTGCCGCTGGGCGTATTCGATCATCGTTGAGCCGTATCCGGCGATGCGCGCCCGATGAAAGGCCGGTTGCGCCAACCGCCGCTGGCGCAAATGAAACTCGCCTTCGCTGGTCAGCAGGCCTTCGCCGAGCAATCGTTTGGCGCGTTGCAAGCCTTCGCCTTTCATGAACTGTTTGTTGTGCGTAATCAGCACGTCGCGAATGTGATCCGGATTGTTGAGCAGAAAAACCGGCTGCGAGCCAAGTTTGAAATAAACGACATCGCCGTGCTCTTTGCTGATTTTGGTCAGGAACCGGATCGGGTTGCGCCGCAGGCTGACCAGATTGCCCAGCGGCATAATCTGTTTCGGCCCCGGCGGAATAGTTGCTGTCGCTGTTGTTGCCATAATGATTTCTCCTTCTCGTCAAACACATATACCGCTGAGACCTGAAACCCAAGGCCGGAAACCTGACTACCACAAAATCTTTTGAACTATGGGCAAGCTTCATAAGTGCTGAAATGTGGATAACAGTCTTTCTCATTTTCCATAGACCAGTTGAAATTTTTCATTGTCATTGATTGCCGATAAATGCTTGAACTGATTGGTCAATGGCCAATTTCAAATTTCATATGACAAATGGAAAATAAGCAGCGAACTGTTATCCGGGAAGTGAAACTTGCCGTGCCCCAAAGACTCCGCGAAGCCCGCTTATCCGCCGCAACGTCCCAGCGGATCATTGCCGTTGAGCAGGTCAAAAATCGCCGCCAGCGCGTTCATATCCGCCGTGCGGTTTGCCTGAATCGCCAACTGCGCTTGTTGGAACAGGTCGTTCAACATCGAATTCTGATCGAGCGTTACGCCGTTGCTCAAGGTGACGGCGGCGAAGCTGATTCGATAGCAACTGAGCATGCTCCAGAAAGCGTTGTAGGCGACCGGCGAGCCTGCGCCGGCGGCGGCGTTGACGCTAAGTTGCGCCGCCGTGAATTCCTGATTGAGCCGCTGCAAAGGCGTCAACGGCAAATTGCCCGTCCTGCCGCGCAAGGCGAGGGCTATCGTTTGCGTGTTGCTGCTGCTGACGGGCTGATTGTTGTTGACCCCTCCAATCAGCACCGGCCCGCGCGGCAGACTGCCCAGGTTCAGCAGGTAATACTGCGGCGAGCGGAAACAGAGCGTGTCGCACTTGGACGATTTAGGCGGCATCGGCGTCGGCGTTGGTGTCGGTTGAGGCGTTGGTGTTGGCGTTGGTGTCGGTGTCGGTGTCGGTTGAGGCGGTTGGAATCCGACATCGAAGGTGTGATTGCTTTCGCCCGCATCGCCGGTGGTCAGCGTGATGATGGCGTTGTTACCGCTTGGTGCGGCGTCTGAATCGCGGCTGTCGCCATTGGCGTTGGCATCCGCGTCTTTTTTGGTCAGCGTCAGGCCGCTCAGCGGCGATTGATTGGTTTCGACGCGAATCTGATATTCCATCGCGGGCAGCACGCCGCCAGCAACGTTCGAGGCGTTGAAGTAAAACTCGCCTGCCGTATTGGTCAGGGTTTCAGCGACTTGCGCGCCGTTTTTGAAAAGCAGCACGCGCACACCCGCAATGCCCGGTTCGTTGGCGTCCTGAACGCCGTTACCGTTGGCGTCGAGCCAGACGCGGTTACCGATTTCCAGCGGTGGCGGATCGCACAACGCCACCAAATCGCTCAGGCCGTTGGCTTTGCCGAATGGTCCCAGCAAGCCCAAATCGCCGTTGTAGACGCGATAGCTTTTGCTCAGCGCGCCGGAACCGTTCGCCAGCCAGCGCACGCCGCCATCGAACAAATTGGCCAGATCGAAAATCGGAATCGGGTCGAGCGCGTTGATGGCTAAGTCCGGGAAGCCCGGAATCTGCATCATTCCGCCCAGAAATGTTTCGTCCGTGTAAGGTTGCGATTCGTCGCGGAAGTAATACTCGCCGCCTTCGGGCCCTTCGCCTGTATTTTGCGGCGCGGTTCCATTGCCGCCGCAACGCCCGTTGCTTTCCAGCAACCAGCCGGACTCATCGCCGCAAGCGCGCAAGGTGTCGCCCGCGCCAACACCGTAATACCGCAAGACGTTGTCCGCCGGATTGTCCAGGGTTCCGTTGCCGAATTGATCGCCGGCGCGGTCGCGGAAACCAAGAATCAAATTGCCACGATCAAAAGCCAGATCGGTCAGCATGGGTTGCGGATAAATTCCACGCGCCAGATTCGGCAAGCCGACGCCTGCTGCATTCCCTATGTTGCGGTAAACAGGCGACCAGGCACGCCAGACCGCCGAGAAACAATTTCCCGGCCCAAGCTGCGCACTGTCGGCGCAACGGCGCGGATGGTTGAGTTGAACCAGAAAGACCGGCGCGGCGCTGAATTCCAGCGTTGCCGGCTTCACGGCATAAACATAAGCGCGCAAGACGGTGGGATCGCCCTCCGGCAAAGCCAGGGAGCTGGTGCTTTCCGCCGAACACACCATGCCGACGTAAATCTGCCCGTTGTGGTAATTGACGGCGAAAGGCCGCACGTCCGATCTTTCACGGCAAAAGGGTGGCGTGAGCGGCACTGCGCGACGACGAATGTTGCCGCTGTCGGGCGTGGCATCCAGAGGCAATTCATAAAGCTGCCGGTCAGCCAGATTCATCACATAAAGCTTCTTTTGGTCATCCGAAACGGCCAGGCCGCCCAGCGAAGTTTTGCCGACGGCGTCCCAGGTTACGTTACCGTTGTCTGTGTCATAGTTACCGATGTCGTGCGGATTCGCGCCTGCAGTGCCCGCGCCGAAGATGGCATTCAAATCGGCATAGACAGACACTGCGTTGCCGGGCAGGGAGATTTTGTAAATCGCTCCGGTTCCCGCCAGGCCGAAACCAGCGTGCTTTTTCATGAAAGCCCCGACGTAAACCTGCCGCGCGGA
Source organism: uncultured Heliomicrobium sp. (assembly GCA_964603695.1). Classification (GTDB taxonomy): domain Bacteria; phylum Acidobacteriota; class Blastocatellia; order RBC074; family RBC074; genus RBC074. The sequence goes on along the minus strand of CAZRXE010001593.1, from coordinate 4,060 downwards.
GCGTGCGTAACCGATTCCCCAGGTTGTGCCAACCTGGCCCGCTTGCGCCAAAAGGCCGGGCGACGGCTGATCGAAATCAACGAACGGCCCTGCGCCTGAATCGCGGGCGCTGCCAGCGGAGTAAGGAAAAGTAATCATTCCCGGCGCGTCCGTGTTTTGATCGCCGCCGACATAACAACCGGTGACAAGCAGTGGATTGTCCTGACAGTATTCCGCCGGAAGCACCAGGCCCAAACTGACGTTGTCCGCCGTATTCGCGGAAGCGAATTGAACAGTCGTCCCGGAATCCAGACCCGAAGGGCCGGGCTTGAATCCGACGGGCAAGTTCGTGAATTCAACGCGGTAGGGCGCGTCTCCTGAGGCCGTCAATGAGTAGTTGCCTTGTGCGTCCGTCTTCGCCATTCCGGCGACCACGCCCGAAGCGGCGTAGGCAGTAACTGTGATATCGGCAAGCCCTCGATCTACGGCCACACCTGAATTGCCTGAGCCTGCGTTGGTGATGATGGCCTTGTCATCGCGTTTGCCGTTGGCGTTGTAATCCTGAAAGACAGTACCATTGATCGTACCGGCGGCGGCCTGCCCGCTCCACCAGCCGCGAAATTGCGCGGTGGCGACGACCAGAGCGAAGGTCAGCAGAAATAACGGCGGCGTGCAGCAGCGGCGTTTGATTTTGAGGCAATTGAGCAGTCTCGGACAGAAGTTCAAAATAGTCGTTCTCATAGCAGTGAAAGGCAAAAGAACTTTCAGCACCAGAAGTGAATTGTGGTGAGTTGACGCGACGCCGCCGGAAACCAAGAGGGGGAAGCGGCTGCCGTGAGTGAATTTTGTGCGTCGCAAGGAAAGAGCAACGGCACCATTTCCGTTGCTAGCCATCAGTGTTTAATTGAAATGATTGTCGTTCGGATGCCGGAAAAGCTTATGACTACCAACTTTCAGCGGCGCATAGTCTATGCAGGCGTCCGATGCGGGTCAACCTTGAGAAGCATTAAAAGTCCGGGGAAAAGTCTGGGAAAAACGCCTGCTCGTTAGTCACGCAACTGCCACGCAACTGCCACGCAACTGATTGCCAGTGAATCCCTTTTTATCCTTGCCTGACCCTACCTCTCGCGCTACAATCCGCGACCGGTAAGCAGGAACGATTCTTTGCTTGCTTTCAATCGAGAAAACATACGGTTCTTTAGGTCATCCTTTTAGTTTCAATTTTAGACGCGACCATTTAATGCTACCCCGTAAACAGTCTGGCGTCTTATGGCGACAACATCACAATCCGGCCAAGCCTCCCAGTGCTCAACAGCAGATAACCGCGCCCCCCAGGTTGATCACACGGTTGACGACATGATTGACCACCTGAATGCTAGTTTGAAGTTAGACGTGAGCGTGGGCTTTATGAGGCGGCAGCGATTCGTGCCCTGACATTAAATTGTGGGAGTAAGGATATGAAAATCATCTGTCCGAAATGCCAATACGAAAATCAAGCAGATTCCAGTCGAATCGTCTGCGCACGTTGCGCGACTATCGTCGAAGTCAAACAGGATCAGGGAATGGGGCCGAATTCAGGCGCGGGGATTGATTCCAATGGACGGCGACAAACAGCGCGCCTTCCTTTTGTCGGCAATGTGGGCAACAGCCAGCCGCTCAATAATCCGGCAGCCAATCCGTTACCGACTCAAAGTCGCGACGTTTATGCCACGCGCATCGGCGATGATTTTGACGACGTGCTGGATATACCGCGTCAAGCACCGCAAAGCTTCCCGCCGGTTAATGAACCGGCAGCGGCATTCGAAGACGTTTTTGCAATGCCGAGCTATGACTCGCCGACAAATTTCGAGTTCCCGCCGCAAGAGAAAAAACCAACCGCCCCCATCGAAGGCTTTCCAACCGGTTCCGGCAGACAACGCTCCACGCAAGATTATGCAGCCGCGCCTGAGCCGGAACTCATGGGCTGGCCGGTGTTACCGGAAAATTCCGAAGAAGACCAGGAACCAGTGGGCGCATACACCACGAATCGTGGAGCGATGCTGGCCCGCGTCGGATTGATTGTCGTGGTCTTCGGCCTGCTCGGTTCTCTGGCATATTACGTGTTATTCAACAAGATCGGGAGCAGGCAGGAATCGTTTCCGGAAAAGCCAACAGCCCCTGCCAACTCAGGCGCGGCAGCACCGGCTCAAACCTTGCCGCCGGTAAATGACGCAAACCCAGGCAGCAAACCGTCGGAAACGAAGCCGCCTGAGGTTAATTCGTCCAATCAGGTAACGGCAAACACTTCACAGTCTTCAAAGTCGCAGGATACCGGTAAACCTGTTCCCCTTTCGCCGACGATTGCTGGTCCGCAAGGCTCCTCCAAGCCGCCTAAGTCTGTATCGGAACCAGGTTTGCCCGCCACGCCTCAAGGCGGCAATCTGACGATTCAAGTTGGTTCATTTAGCGATCAGGCGCAAGCCAGTGAACGAGTGTCTCGGTTGGAATCTTTGGGAGCCAAGGCCAGAGTCGTAAAAGCGGATGTTTCCGGGAGAACCTGGTATCGCGTGCAGGTCGGCGGATTCAAATCACGCGAAGAGGCCACGGGCTATGCCAACAAGCTCAAGAGTCTGGGTGCCGTGCAGGATTTCATTGTTACGGCGGTAGCGAAGTAAAACCTGAAGCAGTTCCACGCGGGAAATCAATGGATTGGCGAATGAAATCGCCGACAACTTTGCAGCGGGAAGAGTAGCGAATTGAAGACAGAGATCATTGGTTTGCATAATCAGCGACCACTTCAAGAGCGCCGGGAAGCGGCGGCCGGCAAGCCGCCGCTTCCCAACAAAAAAGGCGCTGACCCAGCCCAGTTGTATTCAAAAGTCGTTGAGCGTTACGCGATGCTCTTCGAAAATCCAGTCGCCCGCCTTCGATTTCTCAACAACACACTGACCAAACAGCGCGAACGTCAGGAGCAGCTCCAGCAATCGCTGCGCCGGTTCAAATTCCTGGAAAACACGCGCTTCTACGATTGGGTTTTGGAAGCACGTTTTTACAGCACCATTCTCGAAGAATTACAGACGGTCGCGCCGACACTCCCAGAACAAAGCCGGCTGGCCATCGAACGCCTGCAAATTCCGTTTTCCGCCCGCGCGTATACTTTCATTTATCAAACCCGCCACGCTTTTTACGCTCTGGGCATATTGATGATGGGCGCAATTCTTTTTGGTTTGTATTTCACAGCCACCTGGTCGGCGCGTTACGTCAATGAACGGTTGGCGCAAAAGTACAAAACAACCAAAGCTCCGATTGTCGTAATGCCTGCGGGACAAGGTGGGGCGGAAGCACTTTCGGCGATCAACACATTATTGCCTTATCAGCCGGAAAAGGTTTGGCTGGTGGAACGCACCAGCGAATACGAACGCTACAGCAACAACTGCCGCATCCTGACCAAATACGAAACTGAAAATCATCCGCGCGGCTATTACACCATCCCGCGCGGTTCGGAGACGGAAGGCGATGTGTTGCGTCGCGACATTGTTGGCATTGTCTATCACACTTCGGAAAGCGACATCGTTCCATTCACGCCGGATAACAACGATTCCATTCAGCGACGTTCGATGGGATTGCTAGACTGGATTCGCAAGGACAGGTCTTACAACTACCTGATTGACCGCACTGGGGAAATTTACCGCGTGGTGCGCGACGACCACGCCGCGCACCACGCCGGAAACTCAATCTGGGCGGACGGCAAATACAACTATGTCGGCCTGAACGAAAGCTTTCTCGGCATTTGTTTCGAGTCCACCGTTAAAGGCGATTCGTTGCAGGAAACCCTGACCTCGGCGCAAATCATCGAGGGACGAAAACTGACCGATGTGCTGCGCACCAAGTACAACATTGACGACGCCAATTGCACCACGCACGGTTTGGTGTCAGTCAATCCCGATAAAATGCTGATTGCGTTTCATCATGATTGGGTGCGCAATTTCCCGTTTGAAGCCATGGGCTTGTCGGATAAATACAAAGTCCAGCCGCCTAACATGTCGGATTACGGCTTCACCTACGACGAAGAGATTCTGGAAAAATTGGGACGCAAGTTGTG
>CAZRXE010001592.1:0-1573 GCA_964603695.1 uncultured Heliomicrobium sp. | reverse complement strand
GGGAAAGAGGTTCTGATTTCACAGGCCTGATTTTAGAGCGTCGTTGACTTTGCCGGCAACGACGGCGGTCAAGGCGTTGGCGTCAAACAGCCATTTGGCCACGCGCTGCACGTCGGCGACGGTGACGGCTTCGATCTTTTTGGGAAGCTCCAGCGGGAAGTTGCGCGGCAGCAAATACATTTCAATATCGCGCAGGTTCTGTTCAATCGAACGCGCGCCGTAATCGGCAGCCACATCCGCTTTGGCCGCCGCCAGTTCCAGGCCGGAAACCGGCGCATTTGCGAACAAAGCGAACGCCTCCGTTGCCTGACGCGAAAACGCCTGCGCTTTGTCCGCCGTAATCGAGGCGGAAAAGTAGAGCGGCCCGGCCAAAATGCGCGGTTCGGATTTGACGGAAAACACCGCCGAGTTGGATTCGGCCTCGCGTTTCAAGCGAACGGCCAGCAAGCGCGCGATGACTTCAGTGGTCAGGAAGTCGGCGTCTGTGTGTTTGACGCCGATCAATCCGCCGCGCAGTTCGACGTTCGCCGCTTCGGGCAAATCCAATTTGACCACGCGCAATTGTGCGGTTTGCTGCGGTTGGCGGAAGGTTGCGGGTGTGGTTTGCCCCTTGGCCCAGCCGCCGAACAGCACTTTGAAAACCTGCATCACGCGGTCGTGCGACAAGTTACCGGTGACGACCGCCGAAGCGTTGTTGGCGATGTAAAACTTGCGGAAGAAATCGTAAACGTCACCTTGCGTAACGGCGGCTAGGGTTTTGGCGTCGCCTTCGATGTTGTGGCCGTAAGGATGCGTGCCGTAAATCGCTTTCAGGAAAGCCTCGTCGGCTTGTTCGGTAACGGCGGGCTTGTTTGTCTTGATCCGTTGCAATTCCGCTTGCTGTGCCTTTTTGAAAGCTTCGGGGCGGATGTTTTCCACCACTAGCAAACGCGCGACGATTTCAAACACCGCGCCGAAATTGTTAGATGGCGTTTCGATGTGAAACCACGTTGTGTCCCAGGTCACGCCCCAATCCGCTTTCGCGCCGAGCGAGGCGAGTTCCTCTTTGACCTGCGGATTGACGATCATCAACGACGCCTGCGTTAGCGAAGCGAGACCTGTCTTGCCTGCCAGATCGAACATCGCGCCGCCGCGAATAATCAAATCGCATTTAACGGCGGCGTCGGACTCTCGGCTGAGCGTGACCAATTGCAAGCCGTTGAGCAGATTATCGCGCCGGACATTGCTGTAAGGCGTGATGGGCGCGGCTTCCGGCGCAGCCGGATTGTTTTTGCCTTTGCCTTGCGCCTGGGCGTCAACAACAGCCGCACCGAATAGCAGGGCGCAGCACAAACACGTGGTAACTAACTTCGCGACTCGCATCATTTTGATTCCGGTTGGATTGATTTTGTTGGGAAACGGAGTGTAGCCGCCGCCGCGCGTGAGCGTCAACCATACGACTTGTTGCGGGAAGCGACTTACAGAGCCTTGAACGGACGTTTGAACCTGCGTTGCAGTGTAATCACCCAGGATAGGATGAAATAGTAAATCGGAAACGCCAGCGACACCCACATCCAGGCTTTCGGTTCGGTGA
>CAZRXE010001591.1:0-6329 GCA_964603695.1 uncultured Heliomicrobium sp. | reverse complement strand
CGCTTACCGCACGATGTACTCATCGCGCCGAATTGACGACAAGGAAATTCAACTAAAACGACAAAACAAAATCTTTTTCCAAATCAGCGGCGCGGGCCACGAAGCCGTTTTGGTGGCGGCGGGAATGTTACTGCGCCCCGGTTGCGACTGGGTTTATGCGTATTACCGCGACCGCGCGCTGGCTTTGCAATTGGGAACCACGCCTTACGACCATTTGCTGGCAGCGGTGGCAGCGGAAACCGATCCGTTTTCAGGCGCGCGCCAGATGCCTTCGCATTGGAGCAACAGGAAACTGAATATGGTCGGGCGCTCGTCCTGCACAGGCATGCAATTTTTGCAGGCCGTCGGCTCAGCGGAAGCTGGCTATCGTTACTCGATGATTAAAGAAATCGCCGACCGCGCCGAACACTTCAAGGCCGACGAAGTGGTTTACGTTTCCGCCGGCGACGGCGCGACGAGCGAAGGCGAATTTTGGGAATCACTCAACACCGCCTGCAACCTGAAGCTGCCGGTTTTGTATTTAATCGAAGACAACGGTTACGCCATTTCGACACCGGTGGAAGTAAACACTCCGGGCGGCAGTATTTCGCGTTTGGTGACGGGCTTTCCCGGACTTTACATCTCCGAATGCGACGGAACCGATCTGTTTGAAAGCTACGAGACGTTGAAAGGCGCAATTGATTATTGCCGCGAACGACGAGGCCCGGCATTGGTTCACGCGCACGTCATCCGGCCTTATTCGCATTCGCTTTCCGACGACGAATCGCAGTATCGCCCGGAAGAAGAGCGCGCCGCCGATGCAGCCACCGATCCGATTTTGAAACTCGGCAAATTCATCGTCCGCGAAGACTTGCTAACCGAAAACGAATTGCAGCGGTTGCGCGATGAAGTAGACGCCGAAATCAACGACGCCACAGACCGCGCACTGACCGTGCCGCAACCGCCGAAGAATTCGGCATTGAAGTACGTCTATTCGCACGATGTTGATCCGACTTCGGCGGAATTCGACACCGAAGCCGATGTGCAACTGAGCGGCAACGAAGGCACGATGGTTGACCTTATCAACCGTTGTCTGCACGAAGAAATGGAGCGCAATTCGCGCATCGTCGTGCTGGGCGAAGACGTCGCCGATGCCAGCCGCGTCCACGTACTCAGCACTGTCAAAGGCAAGGGCGGAGTGTTCAAAGTCACCGCCAATCTGCAACGCAAGTTCGGCAGTGACCGCGTGTTCAATACGCCGCTGGCCGAAGCCAACATTGTCGGACGTGCGCTCGGTATGGCCACGCGCGATTTGAAGCCCGTCGCTGAAATTCAATTCTTCGATTACATCTGGCCGGCGATGATGCAAATGCGCGATGAAGTGGCGCTGCTGCGTTGGCGCACGAACAACACCTGGAAATGCCCTATGGTGCTTCGCGTGCCAATTGGCGGTTATCTGACCGGCGGCTCGATTTATCACAGCCAGTCGGGCGTTTCGACCTTCACGCAAATTCCGGGCTGGCGCGTGGTCATGCCTTCAACCGCGCTGGATGCGAACGGTTTACTGCGCACTGCAATTCGCGCAGACGATCCCGTGCTGTTTCTGGAGCACAAGCATCTTTACCGCCAGACTTACAACAAGAGCCAGTACCCCGGACGCGACTTCATGATCCCGTTCGGCAAAGCCAAAGTCGTGCGTCCGGGCGAAGACCTGACCATCATCACTTACGGCGCGCTGGTGCAACGTTCGCTGGTCGCGGCCAAGCAGGCAGCGCAAGCCGGAATTGATGTGGAAGTGATTGACCTGCGCACGTTGAGTCCTTACGACTGGGCGGCCATCGAACGCAGCGTCAAGAAAACCAATCGTGTCATCGTCGCGCACGAAGACTCGCTGTCGTGGGGTTACGGCGCGGAAATCGCCGCGCGCATCGCAAATGATCTGTTCGATCATCTGGACGCGCCGGTCAAACGTGTCGCCGCGCTGGATTGCTTCGTCGGCTACGCGCCGGAACTCGAAGACGCCACGCTTCCGCAAATCGAAGACGTGCTGAAAGCCATCCAAGAAATTGCGGCCTATTGATTTGCGATGCCGGAAGTCACAGGAAAAATCATCGGCGTTTACGTCGGAAAACAGAACGGCGGAGGAAAGACTGAAGTATCCTCCGCCGAATTAATTGCCGGTCACGGCTTGCGCGGCGACAACCACGCAGGCCGCGATTCCAAACGCCAAGTCAGTCTTTTCACGCAGGAAACCCTGGAACAACTGCTTGCCGAAGGCTTCGCCGTCACATCCGCCGCGCTCAGCGCAAACCTTTTCACCGCCAACATCAAACTCAATTCGCTCAAACCGGGAATGCAGCTTCGCGTCGGCGAAACATTGCTGGAAATCGTCGAAGCCAGAAAGCCTTGCCGCTCGATCACGCGAATTGACAACCGCTTGCCCAAACGCCTTTACGGACAATGCGGCCAACTCGCCTGTGTTGTGAAAGGCGGAAAAGTAAAGGTCGGCGACGATGTTGAAATCGTCGCCGACCAACGTCAGATGAGTTTCGGATTTTAGCTGCGCCGGAAAGTGTTCAACAGTTTACGCACACGCCCCTGAAACAGAGACATTATCGCCATATAACCGTAACCCAGCAGGAAAATCAGCAGGAAGGGAATCGTCGCGTAAATGTTAGTCCGAATCGCGTAATACACCGCTCCGACGAAATACAAAGCAAAGGCCAGTTCCAAAAACGGCAGCCAGCCGCCTTTGCGTTTGTACTTTTTGGCCACTTGCAGCCAGTTGTCCTTGCCCGAAGCCACATTATATTTCGGCGTCCGCACAAAGCTGGATTGCACACCGAACAACGCTTCCAGCACGGCGCGCGCGTTTGAAAAAACCAAACCGATGCCCATCGCCATCGCCATCGGAATCAGCCACAGTCGCCGCTTTTCCGTCGGGAACCGATACAGAATGGCCGTGCCGTAAAAGCTCACGACGGAAAACGTCGCAAAGATCATCAACGGCGTGTCGAACAGCAGCATGTGAAACATGCCTTGATTAAACCGCACGATCAGCACCGGAATGTGCAAAATGCTCAGCACGATCATCAACATCGCCGCGCAGTTTCCAAAAAGGCGAAAGAACAATTCGACCTTTTGCTGCAACGTCAATTCCGGGTGATGCCAGATGCGCGGCATCAGCTTCAGCCCAACTTGCACCAAACCTTTTGCCCAGCGGCGCTGCTGCGCTTTGAAGGCGTTCATCTCCACAGGCAATTCCGCCGGAACTTCTTCATCAAGCAGATAAACGAATTTCCAGCCCATCAACTGCGCGCGGAAACTCAAGTCGGTGTCTTCGGTCAAAGTGTCGTGCTGCCAACCGCCGCTGTATTCGATGGCTTCTCGCCGCCACATGCCGGCAGTGCCGTTGAAATTGAAAAACGCGCCTGTGCGATTGCGCGAAGTCTGTTCAACGACAAAATGCCCGTCGAGCAAGACTTCCTGAATTCGCGTCAGCAAAGAAAAGTTGGCGTTGATGTGTCCCCAACGCATTTGCACCATGCCGACTTTTTCATCGCTGAAAAAGTCCACCATCTTGCGCAAGGTGTCGGCGTTGGGCGTAAAGTCCGCGTCGAAAATCGCCATCAATTCACCTTTGGCGACCTTCATGCCTTTTTCCAGCGCGCCTGCCTTAAAGCCTGTGCGGTCTGTGCGGTGAATGTAGCTGATGTCGAAACCTTGTTGTTTGAATCGTTCGACGACCGCCGCCGCAATGCCGACGGTTTCGTCCGTCGAATCGTCCAGCACCTGAATTTCCAGTAAATGGCGTGGGTAATCCAATTTGACGACCGATTCCACCAATCGCTCGACTACGTAAAGTTCATTGAACAGCGGAAGCTGCACGGTGATGCGAGGCAGTTCCGCTTCGGCAAAGCGGCGTTTCGGTTGCGGCTTGATGTTGCGATAGCGCCAGAATTGCCAGACCATTCGCACGCGGTAAATGCCCAGAATGGCCAGTAGCGCCAGAATCGTGAAATAGAGAATGACAATCGCCAGATCGAAACTATCCATTGAGCTAAGGTAACTGATGTTGTCCCGCCCGTGACGCATAATCGGGTCAATCAACACCTTCACCTGCTCCGGTGATTGTGCCTGAAGGAAGAAAAACGAAGGTAAGTTCATAGAATTTTGATGACCAAAATGATTGATTGTGATGAAAATCAGGCCGCCTTCACTGGCTAACCGCTGAGCATGGTAACTGCCGGCACCGGGCTGTCAATGTGTATCTCCTTATATTGACGCCCTTCTCCACTTGCAACATTTGCCCGGAAAATCGCGTTATTGGCGTTTGCTCGCAAGGACATTTTACTTCCTGTTGGCGCGTTCGGACTGCGTGCTATACTTCGCCGCCGGTTGAGCTAGCAGGCAAAACCTCAAAAATAAACGCGATTTTATTGAGCGAAAGGTTCTCAGGAGTTTTCATGTTTTGTCCGAGGTGCGGATCGAATCAGGGCGAAGGAAAGAAATTCTGCACAGGCTGTGGAACGAACTTACAAATTGTTTCGCAAGCTTTGACAGGTCAATTGTCGCCGCCGCCACTGGCCAACATTCCGCTCCCTTTGCCGCCCGCCCAGGAAGCCGACTGGCAAACCGAAATGAAAACGGGAATCACTCTGGCCGTACTTGGCGGCGGTTATCTTCTCTACAAAATCATCAGCTTTATCGTTCTGGCTCCTTTTAGCGGTTGGCGATCTCCTTTTGGCTTTCTGGGCTTTATCGCCTTCATCCTGTTCGCGGTCGGTCTCTCAAAATACATCAGTTCACGCGCGGCGATTACTGCCGCCAAACCGGCTAACCCGCTGTTCGCGCCTGAAACTTTCGCTCAAACGTCTTTGCCGGCAGCGCACCACGCGCCCTTCATCGCGCCGCAACCAGTGTTTTCGGCAACAACGATGGAATCCGCCACGCCGCGCACCAATGAACTCGAACCGGTTCGACGCCCGGCGGCAAGCGTCACCGAAGACGAAACCAAACAACTATCCCGCTGATCCGGCGACGTTTCGTAAACGGAGAAGATCTATGTTTTGCCCGAACTGTGGATTGGAAACTCGCGAGGCTTTGAAGTTTTGTAAACAGTGCGGAACCAATTTAGGCCGCGTTCAAGGCGTTTTGGCCAAAGGTGGTGCGGGCGGCGCGGATTGGAAAAAAATCGCGATCGAGGAATACCAAGAAGAACGCGAACACAAAAAGAATAAGTCGCCGGAAGAAAAACGCCTGAACGAAATCAAAGGCGGTGTCATCACCACCAGCATCGGCTTGGGATTGATGCTTTTTTTGCGATTTCTGTTCATTGCCATTGCCAGCGGACTGCCCTGGCAAGACGCGAACATAGTGCGCAGCATTTGGTGGGTGGGCTGGATTCCTTTTCTCATCGGCCTGGGCCTTATTTTTAACGGCGTGGTGATCGGCAAAAAACAGGTCGAGGCGAAACGAAAACAAGAACGCGAGAATATTCCCCTGTCGCCTTCCTACTTTGCCGTACCCAGAACATCGCCGGTTCAGCAATTATCCGAAGCTTCGTCTTCGACAATTTCCGATTCCAGCGTAACCGAACCAACAACGGCCCGGTTGCGTGAACCAATCCCCGTACTTTCTTCGCGAGATACTAACTAAAAAGTAACTTCCGCAAATAACTGGAATAACACTGGAGAACATTGTTTATGTTTTGCACTCGTTGTGGCGCTAACAATCTGGACACCAATCAAGTTTGCACCTCCTGCGGTTCCACATTGCCGATCAAACCCAGATCGGGTACGGTTCCGCCGCCGAATTATTACCCGCCGCCCAACCCGGCTGCGCAGCAACCGCAACCGCCTTACCCTGGCTATCAAGGTTTTCCGCAACCGACTTACGGCAACCAAATGGCACCTCAAAACTGGCAGGCAATGGGTGCCGATAAAAAAGTTATTGCCGGTGTATTGGCCATTCTATTCGGTACATTCGGTGTCCATAAATTCATTTTAGGGTACAAAACCGAAGGTTTGATTATGCTACTCGTTACGGTCCTCAGTTGCGGAATTGCCGCAGCAGTATTTAGCGTGATTGGCGTAATCGAAGGAATTATTTACCTTGTGAAAAGCGATGAAGAGTTTGTGAGAACCTACATTCAAAACAAAAAAGGCTGGTTCTGAAACTGCCGAGGTAACAATGGAGCAAGTTGTTTCCTCCAATGCGCAAAAAATACTTCCTCGCCGGGACAAAGTTTTGTACCTTGGAGCTTCGGGCGTGGCGGCTTTTCTTTTGTTTGTTGGTCGTCTTTTGCACCCTGCACCCGCAGGCGTCGGCACACACCAGCAGCTTGGACT
>CAZRXE010001590.1:0-2616 GCA_964603695.1 uncultured Heliomicrobium sp. | reverse complement strand
CGCGCGGCGTGCCGTCAATGTAAACGGCCAGTTGCTTGGTCGTGTTGCTCCAGGTGAAAGCGATGTGATGCCATTGATTGGCCAGCCAGGAATTGACGTTGAATGCCGCGCCGACTTCGCCGCCCGGCGCGACGCCGAAACGGTTGAGGATGATGCGCATGTTGTTCGCGCCGTCCTTGCCGATGAGCATTCCGCCGCCGCCGCCATAACTCAGGATGTAATGGCTCTGGCCGTCATTGCCGTTCCAGGTCGGCTTCAGCCAACATTCAAACGAACCTTCGGTCGCATTGATGTTACCGGCGGCGGGATAAATCAGTTGATTGGGATTGGGCAGCGACACTCCCTGATTTTGAACGCCCGTCTGAAAGCTCGTGCCGGTGGCGGTGTTCGGCGTTTCGCCGCTTTCTCCGTTCAGAGAATTGTCGAAACGCAAAACCAAAAGATCATTGGCGTCGGTCGGCGCGGCCTTGTGTTGCGAAACGCCTTTTTGCGACGCCGTTCCGCCTTTGCCGGAGCGAGCGGAAACGTTTCGCAGCGTCCAGGCTCCGGCGAGCAATCCACAAACTAAAAGCAGGAAACCGAGCCGGTAAAAGTTTTTTGTCGTCATCTGGTGGTGACCTCCCTGATGGTTTGGAATAGGTGGGACGGACTTTAGTCTGTCCCGGCTGTGTGGACAGACTAAAGTCCGTCCCACCTCAATTTAGGTTGTACGCAAAGCCGCGACGCGTGATGCCTTGCCAAGCTCCCGCGCCGCGTGCTTCGCGCCTGACGCAGACACCTTTCCTTGTTCTGCTCAGTGAGCGGATGAGGTCAATGTCTTTGTCGTCTTGATGTGCGGAATCGGCGCGGCGCGTTGCAGGAAAATTTTGCGGTGCCGCGCCATCCGATTTAGACTGAGACGGTCTCTTCAATGTTTTCCGAACGACAAGGAGAAAAACGCTATGACTGCCGCACCTGCCGCCTCTCCAATCTATCTGGACGCCATCGCCCATCTGCCCGAAGGCGGGACGCTGACGTTTCATCGCGTGTCATGGGAGGAATACGAAGAACTGCTTGAAGAGCTTGGCCCACGCTATCGCGCGCGCATCAGCTATGACCGCAGAAGATTGGAGATCAATATGCCTCTGCCTGTTCACGATAGATACAAAGAGTTCATTTCACGCCTGATGCACGTTTTGACTGAAGAACTGGAGATGGATATGGAAGGTCTTGGTTCGACCACCTTCAAGTACGAGCCATGGCAGCAAGGGCTGGAGCCGGATACCTGTTTTTACCTGCGAGATTTACAGCGCGTGATCGGCGTCGAACGATTCGATCCGACACAACCGCCGCCGCCGCCGGACATCGCGGTGGAAATCGACATCACCAGCGAATCGCTCGCCCGCTTCCCGACTTACGCGAACCTGGGCGTCCCGGAAATCTGGCGCTACAACGAACAACAAGTCGTGATGTATCACCTTGCCGAAGCCGGTTATGTCGAAGCTCCCGCCAGCCGAGCCTTTCCGCTGCTGACCGCCGAAGCTCTCGCGCAATTTCTCGAACGCAGCCGGACCGAAGGCCAGAGTGCCGTGCTGCGCGAATTCCGCCAGTGGGTCAGAGCGCGGCAATCCACCGCACCGTGAGCCGATTCGCTGAAACAGTAATAGGGTTGAGTAACTTTTCTGTTGCCTGCCAAGCTGCGTGACGTTATGACAATCACACATTGGAATCAGGTTGCCGCCACAGTCGAGCAATTGCCGGAGGATAAACAGGAAGTGCTGGCAACGTTCGTGGCCCTGTGGCTCAGTGGTCTGTCTACCGAGCCTGAGTCGCCGGGCGAAATAACTGGCCGCCGCCGCGCGGGTTCCGCCGCCGGCCAGTTCGTGATTCCGGCGGAGTTTGATGATCCTCTACCGGATGAAATCCTGGCAGCTTTTGAAGGACGTCTGTGAGCCGCGATGAAGCTACTGCTCGACACGTACATCTTCCTTTGGTTTATCCTCAACGATGAGCGCCTGCCCGAATTGGTGAGAGCCGGCATCGAGACTGAAAGCAACGAAGTTTTCCTCAGCAGCGTTTCGGTTTGGGAGATTGCAATCAAATACCAATTAAACCGACTGCCGCTGCCGAAACCGCCCGGCGTTTATATTCCTGAACAACGCGCGCTCAACCGCATCCAAAGCTTGCCGCTTGACGAAGCCAGCGCCGTGTATTTGCAACAACTGCCACCGCATCACAGCGATCCCTTCGACCGGATGCTGATTTGTCAGGCGCTCACTCACAATCTGACCCTGGCTAGCGTGGATTCAGCAATCCGAAAGTACAACGTCAAACTGCTCGTCTGATTGCATTGGCACTTCGTGAAGTCTTGCTGTAGGGTGTGGACGCCTTGCCAGCAGTAATTCAGATTTTCAATCGCTCGCCGACACATCAGTAAAGTGCCCGGCATAAACCACATTTGCCAATGTAGGAGGAAGCTCTTGTATCAGCAACTTATGATTCGTGTCGTCCGGCCTTGTTTATGGTGGGTTCTAGCCCTTGCGATGATTTGGGAAACAGTTGCTTTCGCGCAATCCGCCGGTTCGGCAAACGGCCAAAATGGTCAGGAGTTGACCACGCTGGTTTTAAATCAATCCG
>CAZRXE010001589.1:0-5019 GCA_964603695.1 uncultured Heliomicrobium sp. | reverse complement strand
TGGGCATCGGCGTGAATACGGCGTTGTTCACGGTCTTCAATGCCGTGGCGTTGCGACCGTTGCCAGTCAGGGATGCTACGCAAGTTGTGAAGGTCTATCGCCAGGACGTTGGCCGCACTGACCGTGAAGTGAGCGGTTCGTCGAGCATGTTTTCGTATGACGAATACACGCACCAACAGGCGCACGCGCAGGCTTTTTCCGGCCTGGCGGCGTATGCGGATGTGCCGCTGACGTTGGGTGGCGTTGAGGCCGAAGCAGCGCGCGGCGTGTTGGTGACGGGGAACTATTTTTCCACCCTCGGAGCCGAGATGGCGGCGGGACGTCCGCTGATGATGGAAGAAGCCCAGACGCCGGGCGCGTCGCCGTTGGCGGTGTTGAGTTACAACTTCTGGCAACGGCGTTTCGGCGCAGATGCGAACGTCATCGGCCAGACCATCACGCTGAATCGGCAGCCCTTCACGGTGATTGGCGTCACGGCGCAAGGCTTTCGCGGGGCAGAGTTCGCTGCGCCGGATGTGTGGATTCCGTTGACGATGCAGCCGCAGTTGATGCCGGGGCGAAGTTTTCTGGAGCGTCCGAATTTGAGCTGGCTGGAAGTGATCGGGCGGCTGAAACCTGATGTGTCTGCGGCACAAGCCGAAGCCGGAATGACATTGCTCGCGCACCAGCTTGATGCGGCTTATCCCGGTCGCCAAACGCAGGCCATCGTGATGCCCGCCACGTTCATGAGCGATCCGCGACAACGCGAACAGGCCAATCGTATCGTGGCCGCTTTGCTTGCGGCGGTGGGACTCGTGCTGCTGATTGCTTGTGCAAACGTAGCCAATCTCTCACTCGCGCGCGCGATGACGCGACAACGTGAAATCGCCGTGCGGCTGGCATTAGGCGCAAACCGCTTGCGACTGGTGCGGCAACTGCTGACTGAAAGCGTGCTGGTCGCCACGCTCGGCGGCGCGGTGGGTTTGCTGATGGCCTATTGGACGGTGCGCACCGTGTTGACGGCGGTGGCGCAAAATCAGAATCAGGATTTGTCCGGCCTGAACATCACGCCGGATGGGCGCATCTTCGCATACACATTGCTGGTGTCGCTGTTCACCGGCCTGGCGTTCGGCTTAGCGCCCGCGTGGCAGGCGACAAACCCGAATCTGAACGCGACGCTCAAAGACGACGGCGCGGCATTCGGTCAACGTGCGCAACGCGCGTGGTTGCGCAATGCGCTGATCGTAGCGCAAGTAACTGTCTGTCTGGTGTTGCTCATCGTAGCGGGGCTGTTGGTCAGAGGCTTGCAACGCGCACAAACGCTCGATCCCGGTTTTGACACGCAGCGCGCCTTGGTCGTTACGGTGGACTTGCGACAGCAGGGGTATGACGCCGCCAAAGCCGAAGTCTTTCACCGCCAACTCAACGAACGATTGCAAATCATGCCCGGCGTGAAAGCCGCGAGCTTAGTAATGCTGCCTCCGTTTTCCGCGAGCGGCATCACCTCGTTCCGGCTCGAAGGCAGCCGTCAGGAAGTCTCCGCCAATTTCAACGCGGTTGCGGCGAATTACTTCGCTACGGTCGGCCTTCCGCTAACGCTGGGCCGCGTATTTACCGAGCAGGAAGTGAAAGACCAAACGCCCGTCGTCATCATCAACGAAGCCTTCGCCACGCGCTACTGGCCAGGCGAATCGCCGCTCGGCAAACGCTTCAACGGCGACCTCCCCGGCAATCCGGGCGCGACGAATTATCAAGTCATCGGCGTCGTCAAAAACGTGCGCAGCGTGCGGCTCGCGCAACTGGATGGCCCATACTTTTACCAGCCCATCAAGCCCGAAAATCAGTTAGGACTGAAACTGTTGCTGCGCACGGAAAACTCTCCGACCGCGCTCATCAACCCCCTGCGCGAAGCCGTACGACAGCTTGATGCGCAAGTGCGCTTTGCCGCCAACCCGCTGGAAGATCACCTGCGCGACGAAATCTTCAGCGCCCGCGCCGGAGCCATGTTTGCCGGAGCCATCGGTCTGCTCGCGCTGTTGCTGGCGTCAGTAGGGCTTTACGGCGTGATGTCTTATGTCGTGAACCAACGCACGCACGAAATCGGCATTCGCATGGCGCTGGGCGCACAGAAAAGCGCAGTGCTTGCGTTGGTATTACGACAAGGCATGCGACTGGTCGGCATCGGCATCGCGTTGGGCTTGGTCGTCGCAGCGGCAGCTTCGCGCATCATCACCAATTTGTTGTTTGGTGTCAGCGGGCTTGATCCATTTGCCTTTGTGGGCGTCTCGCTGTTGTTGGCGACTGTGGCTCTGGTAGCTTGCTGGCTCCCGGCGCGACGCGCAACGAAAGTTGATCCGCTGATTGCACTGCGCCATGACTGAGTGATTGCGATGACTCTTTGTCCCTCAAATAACGGTGTCAGGCTGCGCGCTCCAACTCGTTAGCAGGCTGGCGTCCAGCACCTCGAAGCGCACGTTGGGGTGGCGCGTGTGCAACGCACAGTGCGACCATTTGCTTTCCAGTTGGCGCAGGACTTGTCGCCGCTCTGCCGCCGGCAAACGCCGCCATTTGACCTCGGCGACCAGCAGCCGTAGTGGATCGTCAGGGTCGGGCGCAACCAGATCGAGTTCGAGATGGCTTTCCCAGTATCGTTCGGAGCCGGGATCGCGCGCGTGGCAAAAATCCTCAAAGACCGTCGCGGCGTGATCGTGAATCAGTTTGCGCTTTTGTTCGGTCGTATAAGTCAGCCACAGGCTTTGGTGCGGCGAGAAGACGCGGAACCAAAAACGCATGGTCGGGTCTTGCATACGATAGCGAATCTTTTTGGTCGAACGCACGCTTTCACCGAAGGGCAATTCGCGCGTCAGAATGGCGGTGTCGAGCAATTGTTGCAGCAGGCGCGAAAGATTCGTTTGCGCCGTGCCGAGGCGGCTGGCAATTTCCGACGGTCGTTCCGCGCCACGTCCAACGGCCTCAAGCACGGCGATGGCATTCAATCCGCTAACGCCTTCGTCGCGCAGAATGCGGCTGGGTTCCTGTTCCATGTACGGCGCAAAATCGAAGTAGAGCGATTCGGCCAGTGCCACCACATCTTGACCGGGTTCGACGAATTCCCAGCATGTCGTGATGCCGCAGCGAATGATGCCTGTCAAACATTATGCTTGCCAGACATAATTATTGAGCAAGGTAGCCGGGATGATTGATAGGACACGGACAACTTACCTGCGTCGCTGGCTGTGGTTGATTCGAGGCGACGCGGCGGCAAACATTCGCCCTGCCGCGTAGCATCCATCGCCTGCCGCAATTGTTCGGTGAGCCTTTCGCTCGTCAGCGATGGCGAGGCCAATGGCTTGGATTGAGGAATGAATGGGGCTACGCGGCACGATAAGTTGCTTTGCGCCAGAGCCATTCGAGCGGGCCTTGCGCAAAACGTGCAAGCCACCAGCGGCAAAATAGCCATTGCGCTAACAGAATGATTGCTCCAATTAACGGGATTGTCGCGTAAGGCACGTTGCCCATCAGCGCCAAACCGTAGCCGTAAAACAGCAGCACCCCGATGACGTTTTGCGAGATGTAATTCGTCAGCGCCATCCGCCCCATTACTGTCAGATGTCGCAGCCTTTGTTGCCAACGCGGCTGCGTCCACAAATGCGCAAAGGCTCCGGCATAGCCCAATGCCAGCAGCGTCGAACCCGTGTGATAGATCAGCCCTTGCCACAACCCCGTCGCATTGAGCGAAAACGCGCTGCCCGTCGTTCCCTTGATCCACGCATAGCCAAAGCCCGCGAGCAAACCGAGCGTTCCGCACAGCATCCAGCTTTTGCGCGGCAATCGTTCACCGGATTGAAGGCGCGGCAGCACCGTGCGCGCCAACCAAACGCCTAAAAGAAATTGCCCCAACACTTGTGGAATGCGTCCGGTTTGCAAATACGCCATCGGGCGCGGCAGGGCGCTGAGCCAGTTTGAGACAAGAACCTCAAACATCGAATCAGACGTGCGCATCTGCGTGATCGTGCGCCCGGCATAACCGAACTGTGCTTTCAGGTTTGTGACAACATCCGTCAATAAATTCCAGAACGCCGCCTCGCGCGTCCACACCGCCAGCAGATGCACGACCAACGGCAACAGCAACATGACGACGACGCATTGACCGAGACGCCGATTGGAAAGTAGGAAAAAGAACGGCAGCAACATTCCCAACAAGCTGTACAACGTCAGGATGTCGCCGTGCCAGATCAGGTACATGTGCGTCAGGCCAATTACCGTCAACGCCGCCATGCGACGATACCAAAGCGGCAGAAACGACGCGCCGGCCTGTTGCGCTCGCGCGATTTGCAAGGCAAAGCCCATCCCAAACAACATCGAAAACAGCGCATAGAATTTGCCTTCGATGAACCAGTTGATCAGAAACAGCACCGCACGCGTCACCGGTTGCGCGGCGGTTTCGGCGGGCGTGAGCAGATATGCGCCGGTAAAGCCTTCCAGATTCGCCAGCAAAATGCCGCACAACGCAAAGCCACGCAACGCGTCGAGCAGATCAAGTCGCTCCTGTTTTTGTGTGGGACGTAGGGAGTTCGTCATGGCTGTGATTACGTCAACTCAAATTTTCCTTTTCGTTATCGTCATTATTGCAAGTGCAATTGCAGCTTACTCGTATCGCAACGCTTCAATCGGACTCAGGCGCGCTGCCTGCACCGCCGGGTAGAAGCCGAACAAAATTCCGACTGCCGTCGAAACGCCAAACGCCAGCGTCACCGACCAGGGCGTGATGATCGTGGCCCAACCAGCGAATGAGACCACCAGCTTGGCGATCAAAAAACCCAGGCCGACGCCGAGCAAACCACCGAGTGCGCTGATGGTCATGGCTTCGATCAGGAATTGCAGCCGGATATCCGCGCGCCGCGCGCCGATGGCTCGGCGGACGCCAATCTCTTTCGTCCGCTCCAGCACGTTAGCCAGCATAATGTTCATGATTCCGATGCCGCCGACCAGCAGCGAAATGCCCGCGATGCAGCCCATCACGATGTTGAAGATGCGCTG
>CAZRXE010001588.1:0-1611 GCA_964603695.1 uncultured Heliomicrobium sp. | reverse complement strand
GCCGCGCGTCAGTAACAAACGCAACCACTTCGGCACGGACGTTTCCGGCCCGGTCTGGATTCCCAAAGTTTACAGCGGCAAAAATAAAACGTTTTTTTTCGCCAATTATGAAGGCCGTCGCAATCGCGACCCATTCACGGGCTTGTTCACCGTGCCGACGTTGAAGCAGCGGCAGGGCGATTTTTCCGGCACGGTCAATCGCACGGGGCAGCAGATCAACATTTACAATCCGTGGACAACACGCTCGACCGGCACCAACCAATTCACGCGCGACCAGTTCGCCGACAACAAAATCAATTGCACGGCCATCAATCCGGCGACGAACCGCCCTTTCTGCGATCCTGTGGCGCTGGCCGCGCTAAAGTTTTTCCCCGAACCCAACCGCGTTGCGCCGAACGCATTGGACGCGGCAGCAGGCATTGATAATTTTGCCGCCACGGGCACAAACAAACTCGATTACAACTTTTATTCGATTCGCGTGGATCACAAATTGAACGACAGTCAGAATCTATTTGTCCGCTACACGCGCGTGCGCCGCGACGATGAGCTTTACAATCCGTTCCAAAACGTCGCTTCCAACGGGCGCGTGATCATTGACAAGTTCACGCACGCGGTCATCAACCACAATTACACCGTCACGCCGACGCTGTTTAACAATTTCCGTTATGGCTACGTGCGTTCGCACGCCAATCAGGTTCCCTTCGGCGCGGGCTTTGACCCGACGCAATTGGGCTTGTCCGCGAACATCAAAAACAATGCCGCGATTTTGCAGTTCCCGACCTTTAACATCAGCGGCAACGGCTTCAGTTATTCGGCGCTGGGTTCGCGCGGATACAACGATCAGCCGCGCGATACCACAACCATTGCCGACACCGTGACCAAAGTCTGGGGCAAGCAGACGATCAAAGCCGGCGCGGAGTATCGCCTGTTGCGCTTTTATCCTTTCCAGGTGTTCGACACCACGGGCAACTTCACTTTCAATCAAAGCTACACGCAGCAAAACCCGAACGTCGGTTCAACTTCTTCGGGCTTGGGGCTGGCGTCGTTCCTGCTGGGCGCGCACGCCAGCGCGACGTTTGAATACGGCACGCCGGTGACGATCTTCCATCATTACTTAGCGGGTTTTGTGCAGGACGATTGGAAGGTCAATCGCAAACTGACTTTGAATCTGGGCTTGCGCTGGGATTTGGAAACCGGGACGCAGGAATCGCACGACCGGCTGACGAGTTTCGATTTCCGCGCGCCGTCGCCGATCAATTCGCCCGCCTTGCGCGCCGCGCTCGGACGCGATGTGAACGGGGCGCTGCGCTTTCTGGACGAAGGCGAAGCCGAATGGGCGGCGGACAAAAAACGCTTCGCGCCGCGCATCGGTCTGGCTTACCAGCTCAACGAAAAAACCGTCGTGCGCGCCGGTTATGCACTGTTTTATTTGCCGACTTCGGTCGAAAACCTCGGTTCGATTGGCTTCAATTACACCATCAGCGGGCCGCAACCCGATCCGCGCATTCCGCAAAACCTGGTCAGCAATCCCTTCCCATCGGGCGTGCCGACAATCATCGGCAAATCGCAAGGCGCGCTGTCGCTGTTGGGACAGGGCATCACGGCGGTCGA
>CAZRXE010001587.1:0-2302 GCA_964603695.1 uncultured Heliomicrobium sp. | reverse complement strand
GATGACTGCCAGCTTAAAACCCACGATTCTTTACAAGGAACGCGCCAAGTACACTGAAGACGCCCGCGCAAATAAAATTCAAGGCGCAGTGGTTGTAGAGCTGACTTATACCGCTGATGGTCGCATCACCGATGTCAAAGTCATTCGCGGTTTGCCGGACGGTTTGACGGAAAGCGCCATTGAGTCCGCCAAAAAAATCCGCTTCCAGCCGGCGATGAAAAACGGACAGCCTGTTTCCGTACGCGGCAGGTTGGAGTTCAATTTCACGCTCTACTAATCTCCAACGAACAGGTCAAGTCACAGCCGGCGAATGCTTCAAAAGCCTTCGCCGGCTTTTTTGTTTTCGGCCTTTCAGCCATAGCCAAAGCCGCGCTTTTTCCCTAAAGTACGCGCCGATGGCATCCCCACTAATTCACACCCAACCCACACGCGCACGATTCAAACTGCTTTGGCTGATTTTTCTGCTGGCCGTTATCACCTATCTGGATCGTCTGTGCATTTCAGCCGCGATGCCGACGATGGCTAGGGAATTCAATCTATCGCCGACGCAAAAAGGCTATATCTTCAGCGCCTTCACGTTTGCTTATGCGGCATTTGAAATTCCGAGCGGCTGGCTGGGCGACCGCTTCGGCGCGCGGCTGGCCTTGACGCGAATCGTTACGTGGTGGTCGGCGTTCACCGTTTTGACCGGAGCGGCCTTCGGCTTTTGGTCGTTGATCGTGATTCGCTTTTTGTTCGGCGCGGGTGAAGCCGGAGCCTTCCCCAACATCGCGCGCGCCGTGTCGCGCTGGATTCCGGCTTCGGAACAAGGCAAGGCGATGAGCGCCTCTTTCGTCGGACTCTCGGTCGGTTCGGCGCTGACCGCGCCGGTTGTCCTGACCTTGATGGAATGGCAAAGCTGGCGCTGGACTTTTGTCGAATTCGGACTGGTCGGCGCGTTATGGTGCTTCGTCTGGCATCGCTGGTTTCGCAACCTGCCCGAAGAACATCCAGGGGTCAACGCGGCGGAACTGCAATTGATTCGCGCCGGACAATCGGCATCTCACGAAGCCGGTCATTCCCAACGCATTCCCTGGGGAAAACTCTTTCGCAGTAAAAACATGGTGTTCATTGGGTTGATGTATTTCGCCTACGCTTATGGGCTGTACTTTTACATCACCTGGCTGCCGACCTACCTGTTGGAAGCGCGCGGATTTTCAATCAATTCGACCAAGTGGCTGGCATCGCTGCCGTGGGTGGTCAGCGCCTTTGCAGTCGCCACCAGCGGCTGGCTGACGGATCGGCTGGCCAAAACTGGAAGCCTGAAAGTGGCGCGTTGCGGGCTGGGCATTGCAGGTTATGCCGCCAGCGGAGCCGTGTTGATTGCCGTCGCGCAAATCAAAAACAATCTCGTCGCGGCGCTGCTGCTAGCGGTCGCCTTCGGCTGTCAGGCGTTGATGGTCAGTGCGGCTTGGTCAGTTTGTCTGGATGTTGGACGGCGCTACGCCGGCATCGTCACCGGATTTATGAACACGGTCGGCAACATCGGCGGTGCCATCGCCCCGCTGGTAGTCGGTTACGCCGTCAAAAACCTGGGTTCGTGGACGCTGCCGTTTTATCTGACGGCGGCGGTCTTTTTATTCGGCATCGTCATGTGGTTGCTGGTTGATCCCTATCAACCGATTTTCGAGGAAGACCTGACTTATGAAAAACACACCGTCACCGCTTAAAGCCTTTTTCCCATTGCTGCTGCTGATTGGCTTGTTTTCGGCAATCGGAAAAAATCCGTTTGACGCCGGCGCTTCGGCCACGGCCAAAGCGACCGAACGCCGCCTGCTTTACGTGGCCACGCCCGGCATTCGCAACTATCTGGAATTCGGCGGACATGGCCTGCTGATCTTCGACATTGACGACGGCCACAAATTCATCAAACGCATCAAGACTTCCGGCTTCGACAAAACAGGCAAACCGCTCAACGTCAAAGGCATTGTCGCCAACGCCAAAACCGGGCGCGTCTACATCAGCACCACTGAAACGCTTCAATGCATTGATCTGTTGACGGAAAAACTGCTGTGGGAAAAAGGCTACGAAGGCGGCACTGACCGCATGGCGCTTACACCGGACGGCAAAGTCATGTACCTGCCCTCGCTCGAAAAAGATCACTGGCACGTTGTGGATGCGATGACCGGCGATGTCATCAAAAAGCTCGTTCCCAAATCCGGCGCGCATAACACCATCGTCGGCCTCGACGGCAAATGGGCGTACCTCGCCGGTTTGAAATCACCGATGCTGAACATTTCCGACACCGGCAAACACGAAATCA
>CAZRXE010001586.1:0-5231 GCA_964603695.1 uncultured Heliomicrobium sp. | reverse complement strand
AGTGCCTTTGCTGGCGGAAACGACGGCGGTGATGGCGGGCGCTTCGGCCATGACCTGGCGGCGCGCGGCGTTGGCGGCGCTGGCCGGTTCGTTGCCGGCAGCGTTGCTTTATGCGCTGACCGGCGCGGTGGCGGCCAGCTTTCAAAACGGCGCGTTGATGTTCGGGTTGGTCATTCTGGTGTCTGGTGTTTTTTGGTGGTTCAGCCGTTGGTTGGCAGCGCGTCCTTGACTGATTCCCGCCGTATCTTGAGCTTGGCCGTTAGCTCGCTTAGGATGCACTTCCTGTCCAGGATCGGACAAATTTCACAATCGCCGAGGAAAGGCATGAAGCAGCTCTTTTCGTTTCCGACAGTTGTTTTGATTTGGGTTGGTTTTACGCTGTCCATCCTGGCTCGCGGTCAGGACGGACAGCCCGCCGAACCCCTCACCTTTGCGCAACCGATTGAACGAACACTGGCCGCCGGACAAAGCCGGAACTTCAGCGTTTCATTGGCAGCCGGGCAATCCCTGAAAATCGAGTTTCAGTTTACCGGGTTTATCGGCGTCGTTACGGTCTACGGCCCGGACGGCCAACCGCTGGTGAAAACCCGTGGTGGAAACGATTCGGCGTCACCGACGTGTGTCGCTCTGATAATCGCCGCGACCGGACGGCACCGAATTGAAGTGGAAGTGTTGGCGGAACCCGGCAACGACACCGGAATCAAACGTTACCGAATGTTGGCGGAAACTCCGCGCGTCGCCTCTGAAGCGGATCGGCATTACGCGCAGGCGCAATTGCTTTTTGATGAGGCGGCGCAATTGCAGGAACAAGGAACGCTCCAATTACGGCGACAGGCGAATGAGAAATGGCAGCAGGCGCTGCCATTGTGGCGCGCGGCGAATGATTCGCGACGCGAGGCCGTAACGCTGTACGAGATGGCGTCGAATTGGAGGGTTTTGGGCGAAAACCGTCAGGCGCTGGCTGCCGGACAGGAGGCGCTCAAGCTTGCCCGATCTGCCGGCGACAGATTACTGGAAACTGGGGCGCTAAGTGGACTCGGCGCGACGTATTCCGCCTTGAGCGACTTTCAACAGGCGCTAGACCTTTGGCGTCAGGCGTTGGGTCTGGCTCGTGAACTCGGTGATCGTTACAGCGAAACCGGCGTGCTGAACAATCTCGGCGCAGTTTCGGCCACTCTAGGGGCAACTCAGCAGGCGCTGGATTATTACCATCAGGCTCTGGCCATCACTCGCGAAATTGGGTATCGAGCCAAAGAAACGCGGCTGTTGATTAACATTGGCGTACGCAACCTGAATATGGGCGAGCCGCGCCGAGCCGCAGAACGGCTTCAGGAAGCTTTGTCGCTCAGCCGCACTTTCAATCTGCGCTACGACGAAGCCGGCGCGCTGCACAATCTGGCCGGTGCCTGGCTTCAATTAGGCGAATATCAGCGGGCACTGGACAGTGAAAATGAGGCGCTGGTGCTGGCCCGCGTTCTGGGAGCGCGCAGGCTGGAGGCCGGAGCCTTGTTGCTGCTGGGACAAATCCAGCAATCGCTTGGAGATCGTTCCTTCGCGCTGACGGCTTTTCGGCAGGCACTGGCGCTTTGTCGTGAAGCGGGGTATCGGAATGAGGAAGCGACTGTGCTTAACAGTTTGGGGGCGCTTCATCGTAGCAACGGTGAATTGCCGCAGGCGCTGGAATGTTTTCAGCAGGCATTGGCGATTCATCGCACGTTGAACGCTCGTTCCATTCTTCCGTCAGATTTGGTCGGGATTGGTTTGGTACGTTTGGCGCAAGGCGAACTGCAACCGGCGGAAGAACATTTTCGCGAGGCGCTCACGCTCAGCCGTGAAACCGGTCTTCAACGTTTTGAAGTGCCCACGCTCATTTCTATGGGGCGTATTCACCGCCTTCGCGGCGAATGGGAAAAGGCCGGAGAGATGCTGCGTCAGGCGCTTGAATTGAGCCGCAGCATTGGCTACGTCCATTTGCAAACCCAGGCGTTGCAGGAACTCGCCGGGTTGTCGTTGATGGAAGGAAAGTCGCGTCAAGCGCAAACCCAGGTGGAAGAAGCGATCAAGTTAATCGAATCCGGGCGGACCGCCGTCGGCAGCCGGGAGTTGCGCGAAGGCGTCCGCGATTGGGCACAGAGTTTTTATGAGATTTGGATTGAATCGCTGATGCAACAGCACGAGCGGGAGCGAAAGCGGGACGCCGCCGACGATTTCGCCGCCCGCGCGCTCGAAGCCGGCGAACAATCGCGCGCACGCAGTTTGATCGAATTGCTCAATGAAGCGCGGGCCGGTCTCGACGCGGACATCGCTCCGGAATTACGCGAACGCAAACGCGAGTTACATCAAAAATTGGCCGCCGGATCCGACCGTTTGGCGCGTGTGCGCGCCAAAGACCTCAATGCCGAATCAACACTCGCCCTGAAACAAGAAATCGCCGAATTGCTGGCGGAATATGACGAAGTGCAATCGCGCATACGATTGACCAACCCGCGTTACGCCGCGCTGACCGCGCCTGCGCCGCTCAAGCTCCGCG
The DNA here is from genome assembly GCA_964603695.1 of uncultured Heliomicrobium sp. Lineage (GTDB taxonomy): Bacteria > Acidobacteriota > Blastocatellia > RBC074 > RBC074 > RBC074. Next base: position 2,701 of record CAZRXE010001586.1, on the reverse strand, counting down.
AACTACAACAAGAGGTGCTGGATGCCGACACGCTATTGTTGGAATACAGCCTGGGCGCGGAACGCAGCTATTTGTTCGCCGTCACTCCCACTTCACTGCACAGTTTTGTCTTGCCCGGTCGTAAGGAAATCGAAGCGAAAGCGCGACTGTTTTACGACCTGACAACCGAACGCGGCAAAGCTCAAACATTCCACTCCGCCGAAGAACACCGCCAATGGCTGGCGCGCAATGATCGAGAGCAGTCCGTCGCCGCAAGGGCGTTGAGTCAAATTCTGCTCGGCCCCGCAGCTAACCTGCTTGGCAAAAAACGCCTGCTGATCGTCGGCGACGGCATACTGCATTACGTGCCATTTGCGGCGCTGCCCAGTCCGGCGGCAGAGAGGCGCAGGGAAGGAGGGCAGGAGAGAGGTGGGGACAGGGAGAATGGGAGAAAAAGAATTACGTCTTCAGCCTCCTTGTCCTCTCGTCTCCCCGTCTCCGCTTCTCCGCTGATCGTCAATCACGAAATTCTCACGCTGCCTTCGGCTTCGGTGCTGGCGGTGTTGCGGCGCGAACAGGTTGGGCGCGAAGTTCCGCGCAAGATGATTGCGATTTTGGCCGATCCTGTGTTTGACAATGGTGACGAACGTATCGCCGGCAAACAATCCGTGCCTACAGTCTCGGGTAAAACTGTGGATGTATTGGCGCAAGTGCGCAGCGCGGCCCTGGACACTGATTCGGATTCAGCCTCAACGCTCGCGCGATTGCCCTTCACCCGGTTGGAAGCTGAGGCCATTGCCGCGCTCGCGCCGGAATCCGAACGAAAACTGGCGCTTGGGTTTGAGGCCAGCCGCGCACTGGCTGTCAGCGCGGAATTGGGTCAATACCGCTATCTGCACTTCGCCACGCATGGTTTGCTCAATAACACGCACCCGGAACTTTCCGGTCTGGCCTTTTCACTGTTTGATGAACAAGGCAAACAACAAAACGGATTCCTGCGCGGAATGGATGTTTACGGCTTGCGGCTGCCCGCCGAATTGGTGGTGCTGAGCGGTTGTCGCACGGCGCTGGGCAGGGAAATCAATGGCGAAGGCCTGGTCGGTTTGACGCGCGGTTTTCTTTACGCCGGTGCGAGGCGCGTGGTGGCCGGTTTATGGACGGTCAATGACGCGGCGACGGCGGAATTGATGCGGCGCTTTTATCAACAAATGCTGGGCGCGAAACATCTGGCCCCCGCCGCCGCATTGCGCGCCGCGCAGGTTTCCATGCTGCACGAACCGCGTTGGCAAGCGCCGTTTTATTGGGCGGCTTTCGTGCTGCAAGGTGAATGGTGATCGAGGATGGTTGAGAGCCAGACGCCCCAACTCAAATCGGCCTGCGGATTGACGCAAGCAGCTTTCGACCATCTGCTTTCCTGTCTTGGCCCGGATCGCGAGAGCGCCTCTCGCGCTTATCTCGAATTGCGGCGCGCCCTGTTCACCTACTTCGCCGTGCAAGGCGCAACGGACTCCGACCAATTGGCGGACGAAACCTTCGACCGCGTGGCGCGCCGCCTCAGCGAAGGGCAAACCATCTTCACCGAATCTCCAGCCAATTACTTTTACGGCGTGGCGCGCAACGTCTGGCGCGAAAGCCTGGCCAAAGCCGGAACGCTGACGCAATTGGAAGAAGAAACTATTCCGCAAATTTCCTCGACAACACGGCAGGATTTGCTGTTGGCCTCGGTCGAAACAGAAATTCCCGAAAAATGTTTGGCTTGTCTGGAAAAATGCCTGCGGGAGTTTTCTGCCGCCGACCGCGAAATGCTGATGGAGTATTACAGCCATAGCGGCGGCGCGAAAATCGAAGGTCGCAAAATGCTGGCATTGCGTCTGGACGTTTCGCTCGATTCGCTGCGGCATCGCGTGGCGCGCCTGAAACTTAAACTGGCATCTTGCATCAGACGCTGCGCACGACAGGACTTTTCTGCGCAATGAAACTTCAGGCTTTCAATAATCCCAGCGGGCCGGCCAATGTGCGGTAGCCGCTACTGTGCCAGGCATCCAACTCCTTGGCGCGCAGAATCGGGAAAGGATGCGTGCGGTAAGCGGTAATCAATACCTTGTAGGCTTTGTTCAAAGTCGAAACGTCCGCCGCTTCGTATTCGCGAATCTGGCGGAGAAATTCCTGTTTGTCCATTTCGCCGTATAGCTTGCTCGCGCCGCCCGCGAGTTTCATGAACGTGCGAATGCAGGGATCAATGTCCTGCACGCAAAGCAGCCCGGCACGGTCGGAAGTCAGTTCGGATTTGCGATACCAATCGTGCAACGCCAGCACCAGCCCTTGGCCTAAAAGCGCGCCGACGCCGAAAGTGGCCTGCCCTACGATAGCGACGATTTCAGCAATGTTGCGGGCAATGACGGTATACAGGACGTGACCGGCTTTGATATGGCCGAGTTCGTGAGAGATGACGAAAAACCGTTCCTCGTCGTCGAGCATATCCACCAGACCCGAAGTCAGCACGATGAATGGGCGGGCGTGACCATAAGTGTAGGCGTTCGGAACCGGGTTCATTTCGATGTAAAGCTCTGGTTCTTCGACGCCCAGGATTTTGCAGCCCCAACCGAGCGAACGGTAGAGCCGTGGAAATTGGCGCGCCGTGACGCGAACGTTGGCCGCCGTGTTCTGCAAATAAAAAATGCGCTCAAGCCCGTACTCCATAATTTTCGAGACGACCTGATCC
>CAZRXE010001585.1:0-2422 GCA_964603695.1 uncultured Heliomicrobium sp. | reverse complement strand
GTCAGGATTATTTCCCCTGCCCATGTTTCCTGCTACACTCCGTGGCGTTTCTCAGTTCGCTTCCCTGACTGAAAACTTTCCCTAGGATATTCAACACGCGCGAAATTTCATCGGCTCCGCCCAGCCGGTTCGATCTTACTGCAATCACTTTCTGCAAAATGAGCAAATTGAGCAAACAAACCCACCCGAAGCGTGTTCGCTTGGCAAGCGCTGCAGACTTCCTGGCTGGCGGCGGCGAGATGGGCGAGCGGATACGGAATTTCAACTGGGGGGAAACGTCGCTCGGACCGGTGGAAAGCTGGCCGCAAAGTTTAATGACCGCCGTGCGGATTATGCTGACTTCGCGGCAGCCCATCTGGCTGGGCTGGGGCGAGGAGTTAATCAAACTTTACAACGATCCTTACAAAGCCATCGTCGGCGGCAAACATCCCACCGCTCTGGGACAGCCCATCGCCGTGGTCTGGCGTGAAATCTGGGAAGAAATCGCGCCGATGCTGGAAACCGCCATGGGCGGTGTCGAGGGAACCTACGTTGAAGAGCAGCTTCTGATTATGGAGCGCAACGGTTATGCGGAAGAGACTTACTACACCTTTTCTTACAGTCCCATTCCGAACGATCAAGGCGGCGTGGGCGGCATTATTTGCGCCAACACGGACGACACGCAGCGCGTTATCGGCGAGCGCCAACTGGCGCTCTTGCGCGAACTGGCCGTCAAAACAGCGGATGCCAGAACGGTTGAATCCGCCTGCGCGCTGAGCGCGGAATGTCTGGCAATCAATCCTTACGATCTGCCGTTCGCGATGATTTACCTGGTCGAACAGGATGGCGCGCGCGTGGTGCTGGCCGGGCGCGGTTGCGGCATCGAAGGTGGACGCGACGCCGCGCCGGAAGCGGTCAGGTTCGATGATGCGCTGTTGTGGCCGTTTGCCGAAGTCTTGGCGACGAATCGCCTGCGATTGCTGTCGGATTTGAACGCAATCTCGGACAAATTGCCGGACGGACTGCCCACGGGGGCTTGGGATCGCCCGCCGCATCAAGCCGTGATCCTGCCGATTCCGGCGCAAGGCCGCACGGGAACGGCGGGATTGTTGGTGGTCGGGCTGAATCCTTACCGACTGTTCGATGACAAGTATCGCGGCTTTCTGGAACTGGTCGCGCGACAGATTGCCGGCAGTCTGGCCAATGCGCAGGCTTACGAGCAGGAGCGCAAACGCGCCGAAGCCCTGGCCGAGCTGGATCGAGTCAAGACAGCATTTTTTTCCAACGTCAGCCACGAATTCCGAACGCCGCTTACCTTAATGCTGGGACCGCTGGAAGACCTGCTGCGAAAGGCCGACGGAACGCTGCCCACGCCGGAGCGCGAACAACTGGAAACGGCGCATCGCAATTCCCTGCGGCTGCTGAAACTCGTCAACACGCTGCTGGATTTTTCGCGCCTCGAGGCCGGTCGCATCCAAGCCGCGTATCAGCCGACCGATCTGGCGGCTTTCACGGCGGAACTGGCCAGCGTCTTTCGTTCAGCCATCGAACGCGCCGGACTTGAGATCGTCATTGACTGCCCGCCGCTTGCGGAACCTGTCTGCATTGACCGCGAAATGTGGGAGAAGATCGTTTTCAACCTGCTTTCAAACGCCTTCAAGTTCACCTTCGCGGGAAAGATTGAAGTGTCGTTGCGCGCAACGGCTGAGACTGCGGAACTGATTGTGCGCGACACCGGCACTGGTATTCCCGCCGGCGAATTGCCGCATTTGTTCGAGCGATTTCATCGCGTCAGAGGCGCGCGTGGACGTAGCATCGAAGGCAGCGGCATCGGACTGGCCCTGGTACAGGAACTGGTCAAACTCAACGGCGGCGCGGTGCGCGTGGAAAGCAAGGTGGGACACGGCAGCGTGTTCATCATTACGCTGCCGCTGGGACAGGCGCATTTGCCCGCCGACCGCATCAGCACGACGCGCAAGCCGGAACCGGTTACGCCGGTGAACAATGCCTATCTAAATGCCTATCTGGATGAAATGCTGGGCTGGCTTCCAACCGAAGCAGGCGGGGAACCGACAAATGAATTCCCGAAACCGGCGGTTCCATCACTCGCCCCGAATGGCCAATCAATAATCGGCGCTCAAACGGGGCCGCAATCGAGAATTCTGCTGGCCGACGACAACGCGGATATGCGCGATTACGTGCGGCGACTGCTCAGCCGCGAATGCGAAGTCGTGGCTGTTGCCGATGGCGCACAAGCCTTGCGCGCAGCTCGGGAACAAACCTTCGACCTGGTGCTGACGGATGTGATGATGCCGGAACTGGACGGCTTCGGTTTGCTCAAAGCCTTGCGCGCCGACGAACGATTGAAAACCCTGCCGGTCATAGTGCTGTCAGCCCGTGCCGGAGAAGAAGCTCGCGTGGAAGGCGCGGCGGCGGGCGCGGA
>CAZRXE010001584.1:0-8398 GCA_964603695.1 uncultured Heliomicrobium sp. | reverse complement strand
CGGGGAAAACCCCTCCCTCAGGCGCAAACGAGAGACTTGGCAACAGTACGCCGTTCGGGCCCAACCTACAGTGGAATTCGCTGGCGTTGCGCTCCCGGCCTCTTCAGCGCGAGATGACCGTCAGCCGACCCGGTGACGCTTGCGAACGCGAAGCCGACCGCATTGCGGAGCAGGTCTTACGCCAACCTGTTTCCGTCGAAGTTTCGCACGCGCCGTCCGCGCCGATTCAACGGAAGTGCGAAGCTTGTGCAGCCGGACAAACGCCCTGCCCCAAATGCACGGAAGAGGAACTCATTCAGCGGCAGGCGACCGCTGCTTCCCCTGCCGCTCCAGCGCTTGCTTCCGGCAATCTCAGGTTGGTTTCCGGCTCCGGCCAAACGCTGCCGCCGCCAGTGCAGGCGTTTTTTGAACCGCGTTTGCAGGCCGATTTGAGCGGCGTCCGCTTTCATACAGGGCGCGAGGCGGCGGACGCTGCGCGGGCGTTGCAGGCCAAAGCCTTCACCGCCGGGCAGGAAGTATTTTTCGGCAACGGAGAATACGCGCCGGAAACCGCGACAGGCCGCCGTTTGCTGGCGCACGAACTTGCCCACGTCGTGCAGAATCAGGCAAGCAGCGCAGGGACGGACATTGCGCGAACGCCGCTCGATGCCGGGGCGATCAAAGCCGACATCGAACAAGGAGCGACGGCACCGCCGGAGTTGCTTTCCTGGATACAAATTTTGGGCGAACAAACCGGAGAGATTGCTTTCGCCGCCGCTCGGCCAACCGGCAGCGGGCCTGACCCGGCTCCGGTTCCCACCGATCCGGCGTTGCCGATCAACGCCTATTTCTTTCCCGCCGATGTACAGCACACGAATCAACGCGCACTGATTATTGGCGGCTTTCACGGCAAAGAGCATCCGGGCTTCGAGGTGGCCGATGCGATGGTGGCGGAGTTGCGGCAAGGCAGCCGGTTGGCCGGATCGCCGCTGGCCTTTCACACGCTGGTCGTGCCGCACTTGAATGAAGGCGGCATTCAGGACGACCTGGCCGGCCTGTCCACAGGCGGCGCGGGTTGCCGAACCAGTCCCGTCCCTTGTTACAACACGCGCTGCAACCGGCAACTGGTGGATTTGAACCGCAACTTCCCCGTGCCCGGCGCGACCGCCGCCGCAACCGATTGCGCCAACACCGCGCGAGCGCCGCAACAGCCCGAAACCGAAGGGTTGATCAACCTCATCAATCAATTCCAGCCGCATCGCATTTTGAGCACGCACGCCATCAGCACCGCCGCCAGCGCGGGCGTTTATGCCGATCCCAACACCAATCCGGCAGCGACCCAACTGGCCTGTTCGATGGCACGATTGATTACCGATCCCGACAATCGTCGCGGCAACCGGCTGACGAACACTTCATGCAATGCCGTGTATCCGGGCGACCGGCCCGGCGTGGTCGGCGGAGGCACAACGCTCGGAGCCTATGCGCCGAACCGCAGCATTCCGGGACAAACCATTCCGGTGATTACGCTGGAAGCGCCGACCTTCTCTTCCCTAAACCAGACGGGCGCGCGCACGGTCGAGGCATTTTTACGGCCCGTGCGCGGTTTTCTGACTGATCCCGCGCAACTCGCCGGTCGCGTGGACGCCGACCTGATGCGCGACATCAAAGCGCTGAGCCAACCGGCCAGACGGCTCTTTCTGACCGGGCGGATGCCGACATCGGACGACCTTTACCGCCGCATACGGGAACGCGTTGATGCCGGCATCGCCGCCTTGAACGCGCTGACGCCGCCCACGCGCATCACCGCAGCTTCGCAACAACGCGCATTTTCCCAACCGCTGCCGGGGGCCAGTCCGCAATCAAAAATCGTGTTTGAGAAATTCACATTGACCGGCGACAAAGCCGGCGGCTGGGACACGCTGCCCGATCAATACTTCCGCAACGGAAACCGCGCCCAGGGCGTGGATCGCGCCGCCTGGCTGGCGGAAGATTCCGCCACGCGGCTGGACATTATTTTGCGTTTCAGCGCCCTGCCCGGCGCATCGCGCCATCACTGGGGAACCGAGGTGGATTTCAATTCCACCGCCAACAGCGATTGGACGCCGGCCAGCGGCACAACGCGCGCCGGACGTTTGCACCCGCTCGGCCTATGGCTGCAAGCCAACGCCGCCCAGGCCGGTTTCGTGCAGACTTACACCGCAGGCCGTACCGGTGGCCACGCCGAAGAACCCTGGCACTACTCGTATGCGCCCATTGCGCTCCCGTTGCGAACGCTTTACAACGAAGACGTACGACTGGAGGAAGATGTGGCAGACCCGATTATGTCCGACTGGCAGGCGCGCGCGACAACCGCGCGTATCACTTTGCCCGCCGATTTGCGCAGCGCGTTGTTGGGATTGAATCTTTCCTCCTACGTGAACACGATTGGGCCGGGACTGTGAATCCCGGCCAAAGGAGTCGTTCCTGTCGCGGACGACATCTTGAACGTGGGACAGACTTCAGTCTGTCGCCATTGTGAACGGACTGAAGTCTCACTTCTTCAGGGGGAAACTATGTTCGCACCGCGTGAACAGGGATCGGCAAAGAGATCGGCAACCGAACACGCCGATGCGCCGCACGGCAGCGCGGCGAAACCCGCGCACAACGGCGTCTGGCAATCGCTTGCGCTCCACCGGGGCGTGGTTCAAACCAAACGCAATGAAAGTCTTCGGCCATCGTCGGAAGAAGAAGTTCGGCAGGTTCATCAAACCGCACGGCAGGCGGTGAGCGGGTCGGGCGCGACGCTTCCCTTTCTGGAAAGAATTCAGCCGCTCTTTGGACGGCACGACGTTTCCCGTCTGGTCGCGCACACCGATGACGCGGCGGCAGTCGGATCGAAGGCGTTGGGCGCCAAAGCGTTCACGTTGGGAAATCACGTGGCGTTTGCGAGCAGGCCGGATTTGCACACGACGGCTCACGAAGCAGCGCACGCCATACAACAACAAAACGGATTGCAACTTCCGCAGGGCCTGGGCCGGGCGGGCGACACCCACGAACGGCAGGCTGATGCGGTCGCCGAGTTGGTCACGCGCGGCAGGTCGGCGGAGCCCTTGCTGGATCAATCCACACAGCCTCCCGCCGCTTCACCGACCACGCCGGACGGCAATCAAATTCAAGGCAGGCAGGTTCAAGGCTGCGTTCAACTCCTGGAACTCACTTATGACGACGGGCCTGACGCCAATACGCGTCTGACGCTGGATGCGCTTCAAAAAGGTGCCGCCAAGGCAACCTTCTATCTCGTCGGTCAAAAGGTGCAGGCCGGCGACAATTGGAAGATCGTTTTCGATGCCGCTGCCGCCGGAAACTGGCTCGGCAACCACGCTTTTGATTGGGACAACGCCAAAGACAACCATATCTTCCTCAGCGGCACGCGCGCCGAACGCGCTTCCAAACTGCTGATGACCGAATTCGCCATCCGCGATGCACTGATCAAAGGCAAAGCGGACGCACAGGCCAATAAGAAGTGGGATTCGATTCCCGCCGCCAATCGCAGTTACATTGACGACGTAATTGCCACCGGAACGGGACGGTTTCGCACGCCGGGCTTCCGCAGTCACTGGTATTCTCCGGGCGGCACCGCCCAACAGCAGGCGATGGAACTGGCCAGTCAAATTATGGAATCCGCCGGCTTGCGCCGCTTCGCCATTTCCGATGCCGTGGACATAGACCCCAAAGATTGGCAGGCGGGAAAAACGTCGCAAGACATCGAACAGTCCGTCACCGGCAGTTTGTCGAGCGATTCCGATTCCATCCTGCTGCATTCCCGCATCAGCGCCACTGCCGCCGCCACGCCCGCCATTCTCAATGCCATTAACAAAAAAGGGCTCACGTATCAGGCCCCGGCCAGGGGCCAGACCACCGGCGCAACCGGAGCGGGATTCGCCGGCGTGAATGCTTCGGTTGACTGGATTGAATCTTTCGACGCCATCTCGCAGATCGGGCCGGAAAAATCCGTGAACGTGACCGATCCGGTTGACCGCACGGTAACCACTCAAACAGGCATCCTGTGGATAGATTACGGCAGCGCCCAATACCTGGCGGTCATCTCCATTCGGAATGCCAGCTACGGACAGCAGGGAACCAAAATCAGGTTCATTTCCTTTGTGCATCAAGATTTGAAAGACAAGGCAATCAATCTCGCGCTGCCGCATCAGAAAAGGGGAATTCAGACGCTCGGGAAACAATTCATTTCAGATGCTCCGGCGACAGCGCCGGCAACGGCTGCGAAAAAGTGAACTGTAGTGAAAGGGGCATAAATGTTCACCGCAGGCATTCGCGATGGGGCGCAATCCGGTTTCGCGTCGCCTGGTACGGTTTCGCCCGACGGACGTTTCGTGGCGGCGCTGGAAGCCTGGGGTAAACTCCATTTCGCTTGTCTGGAAAACGACCGATTCCAACCCGCCGTCCAAACAATCGCCGATCCGCAAGCCGTCGCGCTCGCCTTGACTGAAACCCGGATTGCAACCGTGGGCGGCGGCGAATTTCACCAGGCGAACCTGCTGCTGAGTTGTGCGTCCTCCTGACAAAAAAGATGGAGCGCGCGCGTTTTTCCTTGCAGCTCGCCGGTCGTTGTCTTCACCGAAACGTTGCGGACAACACGCGCCCGCGTTCATATTCGGAGCCAATCGTTTTGGCTGCCTCGACCAGCATTTTGCGGATGTCTTCGTTGTCTTTGCCGAGCGCGGCCACGCGCAGCAGCACGCGCGCCTGTTCGTAGTCGGAGGAAATATCGGCGGAAGATTTGACAACCAGCTTCATCAGTTCCGCATCCGCGCCATCGTCTTTCAGCAACACCAGCAGCACGCGCGCCTGTTCGTAATCGGAATCAATGCCTTTGATGGCGTCAAAAAGCTGCGGGCGGGCGGCGGCAGGAAGCTTCCGGCTTTTGGCCATCCGCAGCAAAGCCTGCGCCTGTTCGTAATCCGAACCGATGCCGGCGATGACCCGCAAAGTCGCTTGCAGTTGCGCTTCGGTCAAGGTCGCGCCTTGCACGAACACGGCCAGCAATTGCCCGCGCTCGTAATCGGAATCAATCGTTCCGGCGGCGGCAATCAATTCGCCGAGTACCGCTGGTTCGCGCAAATACTTTTCCGACACCGCGCTGAGCGCCTGCCGTTTTTCGTAGGCGGAAGTGATTTCGCGGGAGATTTGTCGCACGACGGTTTGCACTGTGGCCACATCCAACGTTTGCTGCTTGAGCAGATGCCGGAAATAGAGGCTTTTGGCGTAACTGCCTTTGATCTGCCCGATTTCCGCCAGCACTGCGTTTGCGCCGCCTTGCTCAAACAATCGCGCCACGCGGCGTTCGGCGTCGAAACCGCTTTGCCGCACCAAATCCAACATCATCGCCGTCATCCATTGACGCGCCTCGGCATCGAAATCGCGCAGACTGTCATTCACGAAATAAACGCGCTTCAGATTGCCGTTGCCGTCGGCTTCTATTTCCAGGCGGCGAATTTGCGCGCCGCGCGAATCGCGTATGCGCACCGAACCGCCGGGCGAAAGCCTTCGGATGTCGCTGTAATCGTCATTGAATTCCGCTTTGCCTTTGACGCGAATTTGCAGGCCCCGCCCGTTTTCCATCGAATTCATGAACCATTCTTCTTTGCCCGCGCCGCGTTCCGACCGAACCGAAGTTTGCGCTCCGGCGGTGAGACTCAATGCGCTGACAAGCGTTACGGCGAGCATCCATCTGATTTTGACTTGCATACAAAAACTCCTTTGCTTCGCACACAGGTGCGGGAACAGAAAAAATTAGCCGGTCGAGTTTTGATGATGATTGAAAAGCCACTATCCAAACTCCGTGCCAACCGTTCAAAGTCTGTGTTGCCGCAAGTTACCCGAAGCTTGCGCGGCGTGTCCCCTCTGTTTCTGTCCGCTTCCGGGATCCGGCCTTCCCAAAACCGCAGGCAATTGCGCCTGGTCTGACCAAGTCGTATACTCCGCGCCGCTTCATCTCCAATCTGGAATTCAACCAACGCTGTAAATCGAATCGGGAGGAACACCGCATGAAAAATCGCAGTTGGCCGACGTTGTGCTGTTGGGTGTTGGCCGGGATGGCGGTTGCCGGTGCGATGCGAGTGTCTTCCGCGCCGCCGGCCACCTTCGTTTATGTCGGCAATGCCGAAAGCAACGACATTTGCGTGTTTCAACTCGACCGGCAAACTGGCGAACTGACGTTGATTGAAACGGCTCCGATTCCCGGCATCGTGAAATCCGGCATGTCCACGCCGATGGCGGTCAGCCCAGACCGCCGCTTTCTTTACGTCGCCACGCGTGGAGAACCGCAAGCCGTCACGACTTTCACGATTGACGCCAACAGCGGCAAGCTCAAACCAATCGGCAGCGGCCCGCTGGCTGACAGCATGCCGTACATCGCCACGGATCGAACGGGACGATGGTTGTTTGCCGCGTCCTACCCCGGCCACAAACTCACAGTCAGCGCCGTCAACGCGCAAGGCATCGTGCAGCCGTCACAACAGATTTTAGAAAATCACACCAACGCGCATTCCCTGCTGGCCGACACCAAAAACCGTTTCGTGCTGGCGATGACGCTCGGCAACGATCTGGTCAATGTCTTCAAGTTCGACGCGAAAACCGGAAAGCTGGAACCGAATACGCCGCCGTCGGTTTCGGTCAAAGCCAAAACCGGCCCGCGTCATTTCGCCTTTCATCCCAACGGCAAGCTGGTTTACGTGCTTGGCGAACTCGACGCCACGATTCACGTGTTTGATTACGATGCCGCCAAAGGCCAATTGAAAGAGAGACAGTCCATCAGCGCCCTGCCGCCCGGAGTGACGGGGCGCATCGCCGCCGCCGATTTGCACCTGACGCCGGACGGAAAATATCTCTACAGTTCCGAACGCACATCGAGTACTTTGGCGGGTTTCAAAATCAATCCGGCGGATGGAACCTTGTCCTTGATCGAAGTCATTCCGACCGAAGCGCAGCCGCGCGGATTCAACATTGATTCAACGGGGAGCTACCTGTTGGCCGCCGGACAACGTTCTCATCGTTTGTCGAGTTATCGCATTGAATCCGGCACGGGCAAGCTGACCAAGCTGAAAGATTATGCAATGGGCAAAAGTCCGAACTGGATTGAGATCATAAACCTTCCTCGATGAGGCGCGTTCAATGGCAAACGGCAGGTTCAAGGCGGTTGTTTTCGATTTGTATACGGCACTGTTGGATTCGTGGTCGCTGTGGAACGCGGTGGCGGGGTCTGAAGAATTGGGCCGGCAATGGCGAAAAGAGTATTTGCGGCTCACATATCAAGCCAACCATTATCGTTCGTATGAAGGGATCATTTCAGAATCTGCCGGGGCCGTCGGGTTGCCGGAAGAAAAAGCGGCGCAACTCATTTTCAGTTGGAGCGCCTTGCAACCCTGGCCCGAAACCCGTCAGGTCTTGAACGAGGTTTCGGCAAAAATGCCTTTTGCAGTGGCGACGAATTCTTCGATTGCGTTGGCCGAGATTGCAATAAGTCGTCTTGGCGTATCGCTTCCGGTGGTGGCGACGGCGGAAGAAGCAGGCTTTTACAAACCGCAACCCGCGACCTATCGGCTGGCGCTCGAACGCCTGGGCTGTCAGGCCAATGGAGTCTTATTCGTCGCCGGTTCGGCTTCGGACGTTCCCGGCGCAACCAATGTCGGAATGACCGTTTACTGGCACAACCGCGCCAATCTGCCCGCTGACGGTGCGATCCGTCCGCAGTACGTTGCCGACTCACTTATTCCGATTCTGGAGCTTCTATGAAACTGCGTTCTCCATCCTCCGAGAATTTACAAGAAACAACGCGCCGACACTTTTTCGGCCAATGCGCGGTTGGAATTGGCTCGATTGCGTTGAACTGGCTGCTGGCGCGCGACGGTTTCGGTGCGCCACAAAAGCCGCAGATTGATCCGACCAATCCGATGGCGGCGCGCAAACCGCCGCTGCCGGCCAAAGCCAAGCGCGTGATTTACCTGTTTATGGCCGGAGCGCCCTCGCAGTTGGAACTGTTTTCCGACAAACCAAAGCTGCGCGAACTGACAGGGCAATCGCCGCCACCGAGCTTGATGAAGGGCAAACGCTTCGCCTTTTTAAAAGGCAACGAAACCCTGCTCGGCACGAAGCGCAAGTTTGCGCAATACGGCCAATCGGGAATGACGCTGAGCGAATTGCTGCCGCATCATCGCCGGATCGTGGACGAAGTCTGCTGGCTGCGCGGAATGGCCACGGATGTGTTCAATCACGGCCCGGCGAAGCTGTTTATGAACACGGGTTTTCAAGTTCCGGGGCGGCCTGCGTTCGGTTCGTGGGTGACTTATGGCTTGGGCAGCGAATCGCGGGATTTGCCCGGTTTCGTCGTCTTGCAAAGCGGGCGACGCGGGCCGCGCGG
>CAZRXE010001583.1:0-18742 GCA_964603695.1 uncultured Heliomicrobium sp. | reverse complement strand
TTGGCCTTCGTTGGTGGTTTTGAACAGCATGTTGCCGCCCGTGTAAAGCACGTTCGCGTCGTGTGGCGAAAACAAAATCGGGAAGTTCCACTGAAAGCGATACTTCATGCCTTCTGCGCCCCAGCCCATCGGATTGTCCGGCCAGACGTTCACGTCGCGCGATTGTCCGGTGTGATGATCCATCCGTTCGAGCAGGCCACCGTAATTGCCGCCGAAGACAACCATCGAATCTTTCGGCGAAGGCTGCACCCAGCCGGATTCACTGCCGGCGGTGACATCCCAATCTTTTTCCGTGACACCGAAACCGGTCGTGCGCGAAGCGATGCGCACGGTCGAGTTGTCCTGCTGCGCGCCGTACACGTGATAAGGGAAATCGTTGTCGAGCGCGACGCGATAAAACTGGCCTGTCGCTTGGTCTTGTTCGCTCCAGCGACGACCGCCGTCGAAGCTGACATTCGCGCCGCCGTCGTTGGCGGTAATCATACGGTTCGGGTCATCAGGCGCGATCCACATATCGTGGTTGTCGCCGTGCGGCGGATTGAGCGTCGTGTAGGTTCTGCCGCCGTCAATGGATTTGTGAAAGCCGACGTTGAGCACGTACATCGTGTCCACGTTTTTCGGATCGGCGTAAATGTGCGTGTAATACCAGGCGCGTTGGCGCAGGTTGCGGTCGGTGCTGACTTTCGTCCAGGTGCGGCCCGCGTCGTTTGAACTGAACACGCCGCCGTCTTCGGCTTCGACGTTGGCATAAACGCGCTCGGGATTGGCGGGCGAAACGGCGACGCCGATTTTGCCGAGCGTGCCGCGCGGCATTCCCGGCGCGCGCGAAATGTCCGTCCAGTTGTCGCCGCCGTCGGTTGTTTTCCAAAGTCCGCTGTCCGGGCCGCCGCTTTCCAGGCTGTACGGCGTGCGCTTGGCTTCCCAGATCGAAGCGAAAATCACGTTGGGATTGGTCGGATCCATGCTCAAATCCACGGCTCCGGCTTTGTTGGATTTGAATAAAACTTTCTTCCAGGATTTGCCGCCGTCTGTGGATTTGAACACTCCGCGTTCATCGTTTGTGCCTGCTGCGTGGCCGAGCGCGGCTACGTACACAATATCGGGGTTTTTCGGATGAATCTTGATCTTGCCGACAATCCGCGAATCGGCGAGGCCGACGCGCTTCCAGGTTTTGCCCGCGTCCACGGATTTATACATGCCGTCGCCATGCGAGTAATTGCCGCGAATGCAGGCTTCGCCCATTCCGGCATAAACGATATTTGGATCGCTTTCCGAAACGGCCAGCGCGCCGACCGTGCCCGTGCCGAAAGGCTGTCCGTCGCTGACCGGCGTCCAGTTGTCGCCGCCGTCTGTGGATTTGAAAACGCCGCCGCCGACGCTGCCGAAGTAATAAACATTGGGTTGCGACGTCACTCCCGCCACCGCAACCGAACGTCCGCCGCGAAACGGGCCGATGTTGCGATAGCGCAATCCAGACAGAGAATTGTTACCCGACGCTTGTTGCTGTGCAGTCACGCTACTGAACACGGCGCAAAGAGAAACGCTCAGTGCCAGTAGCGCAAAAATAGTGATGCGGCGATGAGCTGTGTGCAAACTCTTCGACATAGATCGAGGCTCCTTAATTTTTCAGGTATTGGTTTTCGAAAATGCGCCACCGCAGTTGTGGCTTTCACTAAGCAGATACGTCCGTTGCCTGCGAATTGTTACATACGGATGGCGGTCGGGCTAGATTAACTGGGTCGAAGCTTCATCAAAACCCGGACGGATGAAATCGCGCGCTTCGGGGAAGAGGCGTTCCAGCCACAAGCGCAGTTCGGACAACCTGCCGATCAAATGCATGATGGCTTTCGCCGCCGCCGGCCAAAACAATTGCACCTTTCCCCAGGCCAACAACGAACGGTCAATGCCGATCAAGATGGATTTGATTTTTCCGTTGTGATGTTCGGCCAGCAATTCCCCCGCATGCAGCGTGGCCAGAACGCCGGTCAGCGTGCTGGCCAGGCGAAACTGATCCCAACAAATAACTTCCAGCGCGCTGCGAATGTCTTCGGGCTGCAATTGTTGGGCGTTGATCTCGTCGCTTTGCTGCGCCTGCCGTATGCGCTGCTCCAAGCGTTCGCCAGCGCGCGCGAACCAGGCTTCGACGGCGAAAGCGTAGTCCTGGGCGGCCAACATCAGCGGGTGCGAACCAACGGCGTCAAAATCCTCTTCGTCATCTTCATCATTTTCGAGTGACGCCTGAAATTCGGGTGAGTGAATGTCAATGTTGTGTTGCGCCGCGCCGCGTTCGATCAATTCCCCGGCCAACTCGAACGAACTTTGCAGCATTTGCAGCATCTGTTTTTCTTCGTGGTCGGGAGCGGCCGGATCAAAGCCCGCTTCGTCTTCCATCGCGCGCAGTTGGGCGAACTGAAAGCAGCGGTCGGTGACGGCGCATCGCTCGCACCAACGGTCACAGTAATTGTGTATCCCTTCGATGAAATGAGGCTCTCCGGCAAGCCGTACCAATTCGTCGGCTGTCATAATTTTCTCCGAGGCGTGTGAATTTTGATTGCAATGGCGGGAGCTTCGGCCACGGCGGGCAAATTCTATCTTGCTGGGCAGCCGATGTCAGCAGACTGTCAGACCAACCCAGGGTCTATTCATTCCCCGGATTTAGCCACAGAGGGCATAGAAAACACGGAGAACCTCTAATATCTAGGTGATATCCATGGTCTCTGTGACCGATGAATAGACCTTGCAGACCAACCAAACCCATTCCTGAAAAAAGCTTCGGGCGCTTTTTCCAACCCGAAATTCGGAGAGGAAAAAGCGCCCTGCGGTTTACGGTTCAAGTTGTCGCGTCACTGGCTCAGCGCCAGTTGGAATTTGACTGCATCGAATCGGCGCGCCTTCTAGCCGGCTGATTGCGAGGCGTCCATTGCGCCGGTTGCTGCGGCGGGCGGCTTTCGCGCCGCACCTGCGGATTTGGTTTCAGCGGAGCCTGTCGTTCGCAGCGAATTCCGCGCGACCGGCGATCAAAACACGGATCGGCATAACCCTGATTGGCCAAGCCCATCAAAAAAACATATACGAACAGCAATGCAATGGCTTTTTGAACTTTCATTTTTTCTCCTCTTGGAAGCGGCTGAATTCATCAATAAGAATGGTGGAAAGCTCCTGCTTCTCTTGAAGCTTGAGATTGACTGAGTTGTTTTGTTCAGGCGCGCGTTCGGCTTTGTTGTCTTGGGCCTGTGCCGTTGCCGCGCCGTAAATGCAGCCGCTTCAAAACGGAATCACCGCGATTCCCTGAAGACAGCCACGGCTGCGACTATCTCAAAGCGCGTGCCGCAACTTTTCACCGCGTTGAGATTGAGGGTAAGTGTTGTAAAGGCTTGAGATTGGCGGCAATGGAAGCAAAAACGGCGATTTTGGCGGCGCTCTGAGAGCCGAAGAAAGTATCGGAACTGATAGTGTCCCTCTCAAAACTGACAGAGGGACACGGACGGAGATCATTGCGCGGCAGGACGAAAGATCATGCGCCAGGTTTCGCCCTGCCGTACGATGGATGGTCGAGCTTTACGGCAACGCTGCAATCGCCGCCAGCGCGGCGACTTCGGTTTTATATAAATTCAGAATCCGCGTCCGAAGCCGCGCGCGCAAATCAGCGCAATCCGCGTCCGGCAGCGGAAACCGCTCTCGAACCTCTTTCGCCAATTCATCCAGTCGCCGCCAGATTGCGCGCACATCCTCGGCTGGTGCGCCGTCGTGCAAAAGCTCGGCTTTGCGGGTTTGCAAGGTTTTGGCTTCAAGAAAGGCTGGGATGTCGCTCGGCAACGCCGCGTCGGCCAATTCGCTCCAGGCTTGCCCAAGCTCCGCGTATTGCGCCGAGAGCGTCGCCAGATTCGCGTTCGACAGCGCCGACGCAGCTTCTTTCAAAAAGTCCGCAAACAGCGGGCGGCACAGCCCGCCGCCGGTTCCGTAGTGTTCGATGAAATCGTGAATTGAACACAGGCCACGCCAAAGGTTCGGCCCCGGACGGAACACACGCTCCCAGCTTTCCTTGTCTCTGGAACCGTGCATGCGTTTGGCCCAGGCATCCAACGATTCGAGCCGGGCGTTGTTTTTCGCACCGGGCAACGACGGATTCAGCAATCCGTCGTGACAACGCCGCAATCCGCCGCGAATCAATTCATCCAAATCCGGCAACGCCTTGCCGGTAGCGTCCGGCGCAATGGACAGCAAGCGATGCTTTTGTTTTTTAATGCGGGCGCGAGCGCGCGCCAGGTCGGCCAGTGGAATCGAAATCGGATCGTCCGTCAAATCGCCGATCAAGGCCGTGCCGCCTTCGCGGTCAAGACTGTGAACGACAACGACGTGATACCCGCTGCCGCTCCATTGACTGGGCATGGCTCGATGCGGCAATTCGGCGGCGTCCACCCAGGCGACGCACGGCGCTTGCCGTTCCAGCGTTTCAAAAAGCTGTTGTTCGGCGGCTTTGGCTCCGGCGGTTTCCTGAATGGTCGGCTCGATGTGAAATGGGTCTAGCGCGCCGCGCAGGTAAGCTTCATTGTCATGCCATTGATGGCGTCCGGCGATGAAAAACGTGGCCAGGTCTTCTTTCTCGTAAAAAAACGAAAACACGCCGATGCCAATTCCGCCCGCGATTCCGAAAAGCATCGCTTCGGAAAACGGCTCGCCGGTATGCGGCGCGCGAACGCCTTGATTGGCCAGCAGAATGCGCAGCGCGGTCGTCGCCGGAACGTTTCCGGGAAAATGCAGCGGGCCGGGTGATTTGCCGGACGTTTTCGTTGTTGGATTGTCGGCTTGATCGAGTTTGCCGATGAGATGACGGCGGGCTGTGGTGTAATGCTCGCCAGTTTTCGCCATGCGGGCGCGGATAAGTTGTTTCAAGTGTTTTTGCGCGGTCATTGTCGAGTCTCCTCTGGTTGAGCGGAAGCCGCAATCCCGCGCGCTTGCGGCTTCCGCAATTCGAGAAGCCATCAACAAATCGCCCTTTGCTCGAAGACATCCATCTCCTTTACCTCCGCTGAAAGCCGAACGGCGCGGGCGTTCGGTGAAGAAGGTCAGGCGGGAGCAGCGCCGCCGCGCGAGGTTGTACGCCATCATCCGCGAAGCGTCAAGCAATCGAACACTGCTCATCCTGGGAGCGCAGTGCCTCCGGCCTGCGAGTCTTGGCGCGCGCGCCTCTCAGGAAACGTAAATAGCGTGCGACGAAAGACGGCAGCCTGTAAGGTCTGCGCTTTCAGTTTCGCCGGACGCGATTCTTGCCTGCCTGCGGATGCATAAGGTATTCTTCGCCGTCTTTAACTGGCTTACGCGGCACTCCCACTTGAATCTAAGGAATCATTTGAATGAACGTCATACCGAGTGAAGGGTACAGCATCACTCTGCGCCTGCGGCTGGCAAATCGGCCCGGAATGTTGGGACACGTAACTTCTGCCATTGGCGAAGCTGGTGGCAACATTGGCGCGGTGGATATTGTCGAAGTCGGCGCGCATCACCTGGTTCGCGACATCACTGTCGCCGCCGGCAACGACGAACATGCCGAAAGCATTGTCGAAGCCGTTCGCGCCGTCGAAGGCGTGACCGTCGTCAATGTTTCCGACCGCACCTTCCTGCGCCATCTGGGCGGCAAAATCGAAATCACGAACAAACGCCCGCTGCAAACCCGGTCCGACCTTTCCATAGCCTATACGCCGGGCGTTGCCCGCATCTGTCTGGCCATCCACAAAGACCCGGAGAAGGTTTACAACCTGACCATCAAACGCAATTGCATCGCCGTGGTCACGGACGGCACGGCAGTTCTTGGTTTGGGCGACATCGGCCCCGCCGCCGCCATGCCTGTGATGGAAGGCAAGGCGATGCTGTTCAAGGAATTCGCCGGCATTGACGCTTTCCCCATCTGCCTGGACACCAAAGACACGGATGAAATCGTCCGCACCGTCAAAGCTCTGGCACCGACCTTCGGCGGCGTCAATCTGGAAGACATTTCCTCGCCGCGCTGCTTTGAAATCGAGCGGCGACTGAAACAGGAATTGAACATCCCGGTTTTCCACGACGATCAGCACGGAACCGCTGTCGTGGTGCTGGCCGCGCTTATCAACGCGCTGAAAATCACCGGCAAGAAACTGGATGAAATCAAAATCGTCGTGGTCGGTGTCGGCGCGGCGGGAACGGCCTGCACCAAGATTCTGCTCAATGCCGGCGCGAAAAACATCATCGGCTGCGACCTGTTCGGCGCGGTTTATCGCGGACGCACCGAAGGCATGAACGAAGCTACCGAGTGGTACGCCCAGCACACCAACCCCGACAACCTGAAAGGCGCGCTGGCCGACATAATCGAAGGCGCGGATTTGTTTCTGGGTTTGTCCGGGCCGAATGTGTTGAAAGTGGAGATGCTGCAAAAGATGAATCGCGACCCGATTGTCTTCGCGCTGGCCAATCCGACGCCGGAAATCATGCCCGAAGAAGCCTGGCCTTACGTCAAGGTGATGGCCACGGGCCGTTCCGATTACCCGAACCAGATTAACAATGTGCTTTGTTTTCCGGGCATCTTTCGCGGCGCGCTGGATTGCCGCGCGTCGGACATCAACGAAGACATGAAGCTGGCCGCCGCGCACGCCATCGCTTCGGTCATCAGCCCGGACGAGTTGCATCCCGAATACATCATCCCGTCGGTTTTCAATCGCCAGGTCTATCCGCTGGTGGCCAAAGCCGTCGAAGAAGCCGCCCGCCGCTCCGGCGTCGCCCGCCGCGAACGCACGGACGGGCGAACCGGCAACATTGGATTTTAAGAAGAGAAAAATTCACAACACCGCATGCAAAATCCACCGCTACTTTCCATTTTGATGCCCGTCTACAACGAGGCCGCCACCATTCACGAAATCATCGCCCGCGTCGAAGCCGTTGACTTGGGCGATGTGCGCAAAGAACTCATCATCGTGGACGACGGTTCCAAAGACGGCACGCGCGACATCCTGAAAAAACTGGCCGAAACCTCCAAGCACAAGATTTACTTTCACGGCCAGAACATGGGCAAAGGCGCGGCCCTGCGCACCGCGCTGCATTACGCCGTCGGCGACATCATTCTGGTTCAGGATGCCGATCTGGAATACGACCCGGCGGAATACGCCGAACTCATCAAACCGATCATGGAAGGCCGCGCCGACGTGGTCTACGGCTCGCGATTGACCGGCGGCAAAGTCGCCCGCGCCTTCAATTTCTGGCACCTCATCGGCAACAAGATGCTGACGCTGGTCACCAACGTGTTTTACAACGCGACCCTGACCGACATGGAAACCTGCTACAAAGTCTTCCGCGCCGACGTCATCAAACACTTCCAGATCAAATCCAACAAATTCGACTTCGAGCCGGAAATCACCGCCAAAGTCCTGAAGCGCAAATACAAGCTCTACGAAATGCCGATTTCCTATTACGGACGCGATTTCGCCGAAGGCAAAAAAATCACCTGGCGCGACGGCTTCGCGGCCATCTGGGCGCTGGTGAAATACCGGTTTATGGATTAACCGAGGAGAAATCATGTTGCTGAAAACACTTGCCGCCTTGTCGTTGATGCTGGTGTTCAGCGTGGCTTTCGCACAATCGCCGCCCAAATTGAAAACGATTCGGCTGCACATAGACGGCTTTCAAAAGAGCAAGAGCGGCGCGGTTTGAATGGCCTGACCGGAAACGGTCAAACAAGCTCTGGAAGAGCTTGCCGGCATTCGCAAAATCGAAATGAAGCTGGATCGTGACGAGTTCATCGTCACTTTCGATCCTTCAAAAACCACTGAATCGCAGTTGATCGCGACGGTCAAAAAGTCCGGGTATACGGCGCAGGTCATCAACGGCAAAGACAAGGCGGATGAATTAACAGCCCGCCTGGAACGGTTGCCGAGCGGAATCGCCCTACTTGACGACGCGCTGGCGCAAGCCAGGCGCGAAAACAAGCCGTTGATTTTGGATTTCCACGCCGAATGGTGCGCGCCCTGCCGCAGGATGGAAAAGACCACATTGGCCGACGCGCGCATCACAACACTGCTCAAACAAACTGTCTTTGTTCGCGTGGACACGGATGCCAACCCGGAAGTTGCACGAAAGCTTGGCGTCGTCGGGCTGCCGGACATTCGCTTCGTCGCGCCGACCGGTCAAATACTTCGCCAACTGCGTGGGTTCCAGGATGCCGAACCGTTCGCCGCCGCGCTCAATCAATTGATTCGGCAAACCAACATCAAGTGAAATCCGGCAAGCAAAACGTGATGGCTGACAAATTCAAATCCGCAATCCTAAATTCTCAGTTCACAATCGCCGTCACGCTGTTCCTTCTGCCGTTCATTTACTTTTACCCCGTCTTGCTCGGCAAAGTCTTTCTCGCGCCGGGCGACGGCTGGGCGCAAAACCTGGGCGTGCGCGCGCTGGCCGGGCAGTTGATTGCCGACGGACAAGCGCCGTTGTGGAACCCGTATATTTTCGGCGGAATGCCTTTGATGGCCAGTGTGTATCCGGGCAGTTTTTATCCGCCAAACTGGTTATTCGTGATTTTGCCGGCGGCCTGGGCGATGAACATCGTCGTGCTGACGACTTATCACATCGCCATCATCGGAACGTATTTGTACGCGCGACGCATCGGTCAGACGCGGCTTGCGGCGCTCGTGGCCGCGACGGCATTCAGCTTCGGTGGTTTTATGATTAACCACCTGAGCCACACTTCGCGCATCGGCGCGGCGGCTTGGCTGCCGTGGGTGTTGCTGGCGATTGAAAACGTCATCGCTCAGGAAAATTGGCGCGGACTGTGGCGCTGGATCACGTTGGGCGCGCTGTTCATCACTTTGCAGTTTCTGGCGGGCGAACCGCAAATGCTGGTGTTCACGGCTTTGGTTAGCGTGCCTTGCGCGCTGTTCGCACTGAACCGCGCGGAATCGCACGAAGATTTGTTGCGCGGCGTGAAAGGACTGGCGGTGATGTTGGCGGTGTTCGTCAGTCTGTCTTTGATTCAATTGCTGCCGTCGCTGGAACTGCTGGCGCAAAGCGAGCGCCGCGATCCGGGCGCGCAGTTTTTCGATTCGTATTCGTTTCCGCCGTGGCAATTGCCCGGATTGATCTTTCCGTATTTTTTCGGCGGCGCGTTGCTCCCGCCTTACAAAGTGCCGTATTGGGGCGCGGAAATCACGGCAATCATGTCCGGCTATGTCGGCATGCTGGTCTGGTTGTTGGCGGCGGTGGCACTGTTTGCCGGAAAAAAGAACGGGCGTGTCTGGTTGTGGCTGGGCGTGGCGGTGATGGCGATGGTGCTGGCCTTTGGCGGGCATTTGCCGTTCGGGTTGAATCATCTGCTCTATCGCGTGCCGGGTTACAAAACCTTTCGCGGACTGTATCGCCATCAATTCGAGTTCACCTTCGCGATGGCGATGCTGGCCGGATTCGGCGCGACTGCGCTTTCAACGCTCAAACGCGAACTGGCCCGCCGCGCAGTGTTTTTCGGCACGCTGGCAATGACGTTCGTCGTCGCCACGGTCGCGGTTCTGTATCGGTTTTTCGGCGACAAACTCGCGTCCGCGCCGCGCTCGGCTGATGCCGCCGCGTTCAGCAACCCCGAATTCTTCGTCCCCATTCTGTGCTTTCTAGCCGGCGTTGCTGCTCTATGGGCGCTCATCCGCAATCCGCAATCCGCAATCCGCAATCTGGCCGTCATTGCGGTGTTGCTGCTCGATCTGGCGTCTTACGGTCACTTCTTTCATTGGCGGACGGCGAAGTTCGACGTGAAGGCGCGGCTGGCGGATCCGCCCGCTGTCGAACTGATCAAATCGCGCGAGAAGGATTTCAATTCGTTTCGGGTGATGAGCTTTCCGGTGCTGGCTTACGATTACGCCTATTCGTGGCCGGAAGACCCGAACTTCGACGCCATCAATCAACCGAACACTTCCATGCTGCGCGGTTTGCAAAGCGTCAGCGGCTACGACATTTTGCGCCCGCTGCGCGTCGGCGAAATGACCGGAACCGCCGGTTCGGTGCTGAACGGTTTTGTGCAAGACCCGAAATCTTTCAGCCTGGAAGATCGCGGGCTGGACTTGCTCAACGTCAAATATTTGATTGTCGGTTACGGCGGCGCGACGGGGAAAAAAGTCGGTTATGAACACGACGGCGTTTACTTCGCGCGGACGAATTTCGGCGCGAATCTGAAAGCAGGTTCGACCATCACGACCACGGCGGGCAACGCTCCGGCAACGGAAATCGCACTGGTCACGAGTCTGGCCAACTCGACTCATCTGCCCGACGGCGCACCGATTTTGAAATTGCGGTTGCACACACGCGATGGCCGCGTTATCGAACGCGAACTGCTGGCCGGGCGCGACACTTCGGAATGGGCCTACGACCGCGCCGACGTGAAAGCCGCCATCCAACACCGCCGCGCGCCGGTGGCCGAAGACTTCGATGCGGGCGAATTCAAATCGCACGGCTATCTGGCACGGCTGAAATTCGACCGCGCCGAGATCGAAAACATTGAATGGATTTACGCCCGCGAAGACGCTTCGTTGATCGTCATTCGCGCTTCGCTGTTTGACGCGACCACGAGCAAGTCCGAACCGCTGGCGAATTTCTATTTGCCGTCGGAACGTTGGCGGCAGTTGGGGCGCTTCGATCAAGTCGAGGTTTATGAAAACCTGCGCGCAATGCCGCGCGCGTGGCTGTCTCAAGTTGTCAAAGCCAAGTCAGGAGAAGAAGTGTTGCAAACGATTCGGAACGCTGCCGACGGACAAGGCAGCGCCGATCAGCTTGCCGTTGCGTTGACGGAAGAAACCGTTTCATTGACGCCGAACACGGATTTCTTTGATGGCAAAGCGGAAATCAAAAACTACGCGCCTCATCGAATCGAGATCGAAAAGAAAGGCGCTTCCAACGGCCTGCTGGTTGTGAGCGAGATTTATTATGACGGATGGGAAGCGCGCGTGGACGGCCAACCGACGCAGATTTACCGAACCGAGTACACCTTGCGCGGCGTGGTTGTGCCGGCGGGCAAACACCGCGTTGAATTCGTCTACCGTCCGCGCAGCTTCCGGCTGGGCGCACTCGGCTTTGCGTTTGGCGCAGCCGTGCTGCTGTTGGGCGGGCTGTTTGTGCGTCGCTTCCGTCTGTGATTCTTGTGATTCAAATGCTGAAAACAACTTCGGATCGGCTGGCGCGCATGGGCGTGGCGCTGGCGCTTGTCTTGTTGCCGCTGCTGTATTTCTTTCCGGCGGTGCTGGGCAAGGTGACGCTGGCGCCGGGCGACGGCTGGACGCAGATTTTGGGCATTCGCGTTTTGATTGGCCAAATACTCGCCGGCGGCGAATGGCCGTTGTGGAACCCTTACATTTTCGCAGGGATGCCGCTGCTGGCCGCCATTCAGCCGGGCGCGCTTTATCCGCCGACGTGGCTGTTCGCCGTATTGTCACCGCAGTGGGCGATGAATCTTCTGGTCTTGACGACTTACCATCTGGCACTGATCGGAACGTATTTGTTCGCGCGGCGCATCGGCATTAACCGGGTCGGAGCCGTCGTTGCCGGAACGACCTTCACGTTCGGCGGATTCATGGTTGCGCATCTGGGCCACACCAACCGCATCAACGCGGCGGCGTGGCTGCCGTGGATTTTGCTGGCCGTGGAAAGCTGTTGGGCGAACTGTCAGTTTGCCTCGTTCGCTACATCCGAATTTGCCACTGAACCGGCGCAAAAAAATCTTTCGCGCAACCGGCGATTGTGGCGTTGGGTGACGCTCGGCGCGGTCTTCATCGCCTTGCAGTTATTCGCCGGCGAACCGCAGATGACGTTTTATACGGCGCTGGTGGCGGCGGCCTACGTTTTGTTCACGGTGTTGTTTCGCGAATGCAGGGAGGGACGCGCGCGGTTTCTGGCGACGCTGGCGGCAATGGTCTTGTGCGGCGGACTGCTTTCGATGATTCAGCTTTTGCCCGAACGCGAACTATTGCAATTGGGCGACCGCGCGACGATTGATTATCGCTACTTTTCGCAATTTTCATTTCCGCCGCGACAAATCCTCGAACTGTTCTTTCCGTATTTTTTCGGCGGCGCGGCGCTCTCGCCATACCGCGTGCCGTATTGGGGCAATTGGAATCCGACCGAAACCCTGGGCGATGTGGGAATGGCGGCGTGGATGTCGGCGCTGGCCGCTGTTTTTTCGATTCGCCATCGCCACGCGGACGACGCTGACCGGCAAATCAAGTTTTGGGCAATTATCGCGGCGGCGGCGTTGCTGCTGGCGTTCGGCGCTTACCTGCCCTTCAACAGTTACCGCTTGCTGCATCGCGTGCCGGTTTACAACCTGTTTCGGGCTTCGGGGCGGCATTTAATGGAATTCGACTTCGCGATGGCGTTGCTGGCCGGTTGGGGTGCGACGGCTCTGGCGCGAATGGAACGCGCGGCGGCGCGGCGGCTGCTTGCCGGAAGCATTGCTGCGATTGCGACCGTCGTGCTGGTGGGCGGAATCATTTATCGCTTTTTCAGCCGGCGGTTGGCGACGGACATTCCCCTGCCGGCGCAAGCGGGCGCGTGGTCGAACCCTGAGTTTTATGTTCCGGTCGTGTTCTTTGCGTTGAGCGCGGCGGCGCTACTGCTTTATTCGCGGCGCGGTGCGGCTCTGACCGGCGCGGGCTTAGTGGCGGTGTTGTTTCTGGATTCGATGTCCTTCGGTTTCTTTTACGAATGGCGAACCGTTGACCACAACCTTTCCGCGCGGCTGGCCGATCCGCCGACGGTCAGGTTCATTAAGCAGCGCGAAGCGGATTGGAATTCATTTCGCGTGGTCAGCCAGTCGCCAGCGCCTTACGGCCGGCAGCAGGACTTGCTGAATTATCCGAACCTTTCCATCGCGCGCGGTTTGCAGAGCGTCAACGGTTACGACCCGCTGCGATTGGGACAGGTGGCGGAAGTGGCCGGGCGAATGACGCTGGACGGCGTGATCGAAGACCCGCTGGCACTGGGTGCCGCGCATCAGGGCTTCAACCTGCTCAACGCCAAATACCTGTTGCAGGAACGCCCGCATTCGGCAACCGCGAACGAGCGGGTCGAAATCGAAGGCGTCAGCTTCCGTGATGCGCCGCTGCAAATAACCCTGGGCGCGCGCGCGCAATCGCGGTTCGACGTGATGATGGCGGCCAATGAACTGGTAGTGGTTTCGGCGCTGGATGATGCCAACAAGATTCCCGCCGGAACGCCCGTCTTGAACGTCAGGCTGCACACGGGCGACGGCCAGGTGATCGAACGACAGTTGCTGGCCGGGCGCGACACTTCCGCCTGGACGCCGGACAGCTCCGCGCCCATCAACGCCTGGAACGAAGTTGGCTTTCGTGGAAAAGGCTTTCTGGCGCGGCTGCCGTTCGACCGCGCGGAAATCAAAAGCCTGGAGTTGAACAGTCTGCTCGAAGGCGATGCGCGCCTGTTTCTATCGCGTGCTTCACTTCTCGATTCTGAAACAAAGGCGGCTTATCCGCTGGAAGTCTGGCAACCTGCGCCGGAACGCTGGCATAAGCTGGCGGAATTCGGCGAAGTCGAAGTTTATGAAAATCTGAAGGCGATGCCGCGCGCCTGGTTCGCGTCGCGCGCCGCAATTGCACGCAGCGCCGAGGTGCTGCGAATCATTCGCAGCGGACGTTTGAAAGACGGCGCGCCTTTCGATCCGGCAACGACAGTCTTGCTGGAAAGCGAACTGTTCGCCAATCGGCAACTGAAAACGGCGGCGATCAATTCCGGCGCAACCGAGTTGCCGAAGGCGGACGTGAAGGTCACGGCCTACAGACCGAATCGGATTGAAGTACAAACTAATAACCCGGCGGCGGGCTTTCTGGTCTTGAGCGAAATTTATTACCGCGGCTGGGAAGCCCGCGTGGACGGGCAGCGCGCTTCGGTGGATCGCGTCAATTTCACGCTGCGCGGCGTGGAGTTGCCGCCCGGACAACACACCGTCGAATTCAATTTCCGCGCGCACAGCTTTCGCAATGGAGCGGTTTGGTCCTTCGTCGGATTGGCGCTGCTGTGCATCAGCGGAGTTCTCGTTTATCGCAAACGCAAATGAATACTTTTGACGAATCGGAACAAAAAACCGGCAAAGGCGCTCGCCTGGCCGTTGCGGCGGCGCTGACCTTGCTGCCGCTGCTCTATTTCCTGCCGGTGCTGGTTTACAAAATGACGCTGTCGCCGGGCGACGGATTGACGCAAAACCTGGGCGTGCGCGTGCTGATGGGGCAGATGATTTCGCAAGGCCACCTGCCGTTGTGGAACCCGTATATTTTTGCCGGAACGCCGCTGCTGGCCAGCATCTATCCGGGCGCACTTTATCCGCCGAACTGGTTGTTCGCGCTGTTTGCGGCAACGACGGCGATGAATCTGGTCGTCATCACCACTTATCATCTGTCGCTGCTCGGCACCTATCTTTACGCGCGACGCATCGGCCTGACGCGCATCGGAGCGATTATTGCCGGCGTTACCTTCAGCTTCGGCGGTTACATGATCGCGCACCTGGGCCACACTTCGCGGATTGCGGCGGCCATCTGGCTGCCCTGGATTTTGCTGGCCATCGAACACTTGTATCGGCGATTGTCCTGGCGCTGGGTGGCGCTGGGCGCGGCTTTCGTCGCCTTGCAGCTTTTCGCGGGCGAACCGCAAATGAATTTTTACACCGTGCTGGTGTGCGGCACTTACGGCGTGTTTTCGTTTTTCGGGCGAGAGCGACATCAGCCGCGCAGCCAGTTCGTTTACGGTGTGGCGGCGATGGCGATTTGCGGCGCGTTGCTTTCGATGGTTCAACTGCTACCGGAACGCGAGCTGCTGAAAATGGGCGAACGCGCCGGCATCAGTTACGAATATTTTTCCGGCTACTCCTTCCCGCCGCCGCAAATCTTCACCTTCGTCTTTCCATTCTTTTTTGGCGGCGGCGCGCATCCGGTGATGCATTTTCCTTACTGGGGCGGCGCGACGCTGGATGAAACCACCGGCTACTTTGGCCTACTGGCGTTGTTGCTGGCGCTGGCGGCGCTGCTGGGGCACCGCGAAGCGGAACGCGGGCGGGCGCTGATCTGGTTTTGGGGCGCGGTGGCGTTGGCCTCGCTGATTTTGTCTTTCGGCGGCTATCTGCCGTTCAACTTAAATCACACGCTGCACCGAACGCCTGTTTACAACCTGTTCCGCGCGTCGGGGCGGCACATGTATGAGTTCAACTTCGCGATGGGCTTGCTGGCCGGATTCGGCGCAACGCTGCTCCGCCAACTGGATCGCAAAGCGGCACGGCGCATTTTCAAACGCGCGGCGACTGCCTTTGCAGCGATTCTGGCCGTGACGGTGCTGGCTTACAAATTTTTGACGCCTTCCCTGGCGAAGTACATCGTCAGCGAAGCTCCGCCCGTCGCGGGCTTCAATTCGTTGTCGAATTCGGAAGTCTGGATTCCGCTGTTGCTGGCTGTGGCGTGTCTGGCGGTGCTGTGGTTGCACTTGCGGCGCAACAACGCGGCGACGGCTTGTTTGCTGCTGGCACTGGCATTCGCGGATTTGTGGGGATTCAGCTTCATCTTCAATTACGGCTGGCGCGATTACGTTAGCAATATCGGCCAGCGTTTGCAGGATCCGCCCGCCGTCAAATTCATCAAATCGCGCGAAAGCAATCTAGACACCTTTCGCACGGTCAGTTACGCAGCGCGGCCTTTCGGCGAGAATTACGACACGCTCAACATTCCCAACGTTTCGATGGCGCGCGGCCTGCAAAGCGTCAATGGTTACGATGCGCTGCGGCTGAGCCGGCACGGTGAAATCACAGGCAACATGGGTTGGGACGGAATTATCAGCGACAACAGCCTTTTTGATTACGACCATCAAGGATTGAACCTGCTCAACGTCAAATACATGTTGATGGAAACACACGGCTCGGATCCGTCGCAGATGATGGAAATCCAAGGCGTCAAGTTCAAACGCGAGCGCATTCATCAGTCGCTGAGTCCCGGCAAAAACGTGGAAGTCAATGCGAGCGGCGTGAAGGCTTCGGAACTGGCGATTGTTTCGCTGATGGCGAATTCGACGCACATACCCGATGACACCGTCGTGGCAAAAATCAAAATTCACACCAAAGATGGGCGTGTGCTGAATCAAGAATTGCTGGCCGGGCGCGACACCGCCGAATGGGCTTACGACAAACCCGAAGTCACCGCCATCATCAAACATCGTCGCCCTAAAATTGCCGAAAGCGATCAGGATGCCGGTTTCGTGGCGCAACGGTTTTTCGCGCGATTGCCTTTTGAACGCGCCGAAGTCGAACGCTTCGAAATCGAATATGCTCTGCCGGACGCAAACCTGTTGATTTTGCGTATGTCGTTGTTCGACGCGGCCACAGGCCAAAGCTTTCCGCTGGACGCGGCGGATTCCCGGGCCAAACGCTGGCGCAAACTAGCAACCTTCGGCGAAGTTTCGGTCTATGAAAATTTAAAAGCGCAGCCGCGCGCCTGGTTTGTAAAACGCTTGGCGGTGCAACCCGCCGAACACGTCCGCGAAACGATCAAAGAAGGGCGCTTGAAAAACGGCGAGCCTTTCGATCCAGCGGAAACCGCGCTGTTTGAAAAAGAAGATTTCGGCAATCGCAAAATCGCGCTGCCGGAACTGGGCGACACGGCCAATGCCGAAGCCAACGTGACGCGCTACGAACCGAACCGGATCGAGTTGCAAACGCGCAATCCGCGGGACGGCTTTCTGGTGCTGAGCGAAATGTATTATCGCGGCTGGGAAGCCTGGCTGGACGGGCGGCGCGTGCCGGTGGAAAAAGTGGATTACGTTTTGCGCGGCCTGTTCGTCCCGGCGGGCGAACATCGTGTGGAATTCATTTATCGCGCCCATAGCTTCCGTAATGGCGCGGCGTGGTCTTTGTTCGGCTTGCTGCTGCTGTTTGTCTGCGCGGGCGTGAATCGCACCGGACTGAATCGCAAACTATGGGAAGGTTTGCGGCAAGTGCTGGCGCGTTTGGGCGGCTGGACGGCGTCGCGGCGCAGAGCTGTAGTGTTGATTCTGGCCGCGCTGCTTTACGGCGCGCTGCTGACGCATTACTCCACGCGCGCAGTCGGCGGCAGCGATAGTTCCGGTTATGCGCGGCTGGCGCGCGCGCTACTCGAAGGCGATTGGAAAAACTCTTTGTCGCCGCGCATCGCCGAAACGAGCTTGTTCGGCCTGCCCGAAGATCAAGGCCAAATGTTCGTCCCGCTGGCTTATGCCTGGATGCCTGAAGCGAAACGCATGGGGCCGATTTATCCCGTGGGCTTTCCGCTGCACATTGCGCTGCTGGCGCTGGCCACGGGTTTGAAAAGTGCGACTTACCTTATCAATCCAGTGTTGGGCGTGTTGTGTTTGTTGTTGCTTTATGTGTTGGCGCGCGAAATGGGTTTGTCGCCGTGGTGGGCGGCGGCGGGAGTGTTGATACTGGCCGACGATTTGACCTTTCTGGGCGGCGCGCTGCAAGCGATGAGCGATTTGAGCGCGACGTTCTGGGCGCTGGCGGCTGTGTTGGCGGCGCTGCGTTCGCGGCGCGGCGAAGGCTTTCATTGGTGGGCGATGCTGGCGGGCGCGGCTTTCGGCGTGGCGTTTCTGACGCGCCCATCGAACATAGTGCTGCTCGCGCCTTTGCTGTTGGCGCTTCGGTTGAATCTGAAATCGCTGCTGTTTTTCGGCCTCGGCGGACTGCCGCTGGCGGGGTTGTTCTTCGGTTACAACTACCTGACCTTCGGCCATCCGCTGCAAACAGGTTACGCAGCCTTCGGAATGCTTGAAGCTTTCAAAGTCGGCGGCTATGCCACGCGAGCGAGCTTTTACGCTTACTGGCTGTCGCTGACGCTCAGCCCGCTGATCCCGCTGGGCTGGCTGGGACTGGCCGCCAATCGCGCAGTGGAATGGCGCAATCGCGCGATTTTGCTGACCTGGTTCGGCG
The DNA here is from genome assembly GCA_964603695.1 of uncultured Heliomicrobium sp. Lineage (GTDB taxonomy): Bacteria > Acidobacteriota > Blastocatellia > RBC074 > RBC074 > RBC074. The sequence goes on along the minus strand of CAZRXE010001583.1, from coordinate 789 downwards.
CGGTGCTGGCGTTTTATGGCTTTTACACCATTTACGAAGACTGGTCGCTGCTGCGCTTCCTGCTGCCTGGCTATCCGGCGTTGATAGTCGGCGCGTTGCTGACGGCGAAAACGCTGCTGGATTGGATGATGGAGCGAATCGGTGGCTTCGCTTACCGCCGGTTAGCCGGCGCGGCAGTGGCCGCAGTCCTGTTACTGACGGTGATGGGATTCGCGCGTTATCAGGTCAAACATTTCAATATGTTCCTGATGCGCCCGGTGATGGATGTGAACCTGGAAGCTTCGCGCTGGGCCGAGCGCATGATGCCGCCGAAAACGTTGGTGATTTGCAGCGAAATGAGCGGCCCGCTGGACTATTACAGCGAACGCCCGCAACTGCGCTGGGACTTGGCGTCCCCTGAACAATGGCCCGCGCTGAGCAAAGCCGTACTCGACAAAGGCTATCAATTTTTCGCCGTCCTGATGCCGCACGAAATCAAAGACGCGCAAAAACAATTGCCAGGGCATTGGATTCGGCAAAACCAGTTCAAACACATTAGCCTGTGGCTGGTGGAACCGGCGACGTCCCAGACAGGGACGGTTGCGGGCGACGTCACTTTCGGCCAGGGCTTTTCCAAACCCGAATTCGACAAAGAGGGCGAAAGCTGGCGCTGGATGGGCGAAGAAGCCTGGGTCGAATTACCCAATACCGGCGAACCGATGCGGCTGAAAATCGAAGGTCTTGTTCCGCTGGAACGCTTCAGCCGTCCCAGCAAACTGACCTTTGAATTAAACGGCCAACCGCTGGGAC
>CAZRXE010001582.1:0-7647 GCA_964603695.1 uncultured Heliomicrobium sp. | reverse complement strand
TTGAGCGTCAAGGCTTTGGAAAACGTCTTGCCGCCATCGGTCGAACGCGCAAACCGAATTTCCCCTTTCCACCGTTCACGTTCGTTTGCCCAACAAACATAAACATCCCCATTCGCAGCCACGGCCACCTTCGGCGGATTTTCGTTGCGCACAGCGGCATCGCCTTCGCGGTCGTTGACGCGCACGGGCATGGAGAAATTCACGCCATCGGTCGAATGCCGCAACATCACGTTGCTCTGACCGCCGGTGCGTTGCACATGCGCCAGATAAAATTTGCCGCGCGCATCCGCCACAATGTATGGGTTGAACGAACCGTCAGCGTTGTTGGCGGCGGGCATCGCGCCGTGCTGATGCGTTTGCGCCAGCGCCGGCAATGCACAAAGCAAAAGAAGTAGTAACGTTTTCATAACCGTCCTTTTCAAATTTCACTTGGAAAGTGTCAGTACCGTGGTCGGTAAGTAGCGTGTTTCTTATCATGCCGCTCCTTACCGGTCGCGGTACTGACTTTTACAATCTAAAACGCGAGCCGCAACGCAACCTGGAAGCTGCGCGAATCGCCCACGCCCGTCATCTGCCCGAAGGTTGCCGACGGATTGGTGGGATATGCGCCCGTGCCAAACACACCATTCAGACTTACGCCATTGACGTGATTCGTCAGGTTAAAGCCCTCTGCCAGGGCTTCAAGTTTGAGATTTTCGCCAAGATAAAACGTCCGGCTGAGGCGTGTGCTCAGATTCAGATAATTGAATCCTTTGCCGAAGTTCCGGCTGATGAACACGCCATTGACCGTTGGGCGGGCCGCCGTTCCCTGAATCGTGTTGGCTCCCGTGGTGATATTGAAGGGGAGCGCCGAGTAATACTGCATCAGCCCGGACAATTTGAATCCATTCGTTAGCTTCTGCGCCAGGGAAGTTCCCCGTTCCAGCCGGGTATGCAGCGATCCATCCACCACGAAACGATGCCGTTGATCGTCGTCGGAGCGGGCGTAATCCTGCCAGATGTTGTAAGGGTTCAGCGGGGAGCTGAAGAAAAACTCTCCCACGTTATTCAGCGCCTTTGAATAGGTGTAGGAAAGCCGGAAATCACTCCAGGTCGAGGGCCTTTGCACAAACGAAAGGTGCAATCCGTCGTAGCGCGAATCAGCATTCGGCGAATACTGACTGTTGTTTGCGTAATTCGGATTGGGACGGCAGCCGTTATTCGATCCGGCGGCGGCGCAGGTCGGCACGTTCTGGTTGATCGAAACAATCAGGTGTAAACCGCGAACGTGCTGGTAGCCGATGGAAACCGCAGCCTTTCTGCCAATCTGTTGCTCGATTTCCAGGTTGGCCTGCGTCGAATAGGCGTTTTGCATATCCGGATTCATGGTCGTGAAGTTGAACAGGACTCCGTTGGGAATCGTCAATGTGCTTAAGATGTTCGGGAAGACCGGCGCGCCTGATTGCGTCGGAGACAGGCTGATGCTGATCTGGCTCAACGCGCTGACATTCGCTGTGTTCCCGGCGGAAAGCAGCGCATTGGCCAACGCGCGCAACGGAACCCGGTCGTAATACAGCCCATACCCGGCCCGGACGACGGTCGTTCGACGGCCAAACGGCGTCCAGGCAATGCCCAATCGGGGCGAGACGTTGTTGGTATCGGTGTTGATGGTCTTCAGGTATTGCAAATCGTAGCGCAGCCCGGCATTGACGGTGAGATTTCGTGAGAGACGCCATTCATCCTGCACGTACATCCCGAAATTCGGATTTCCCTGACTCACGACAGTGTTGGCAAAGGTCTGGGTAAAGCCCGCGTTGTTATAAGTTCCGCTCAGAAAATTGGCGAGCGAGGAAAACGAATAACTCCCCCGATTGGAGCGCGGGAAGGTGATGGTGTCGTCGTTGTACAGGAACGTCGCACCCAATCGGATGGCGTGCGCGCCGTGGACGAAAGAAACGTTATCCACCACTTCATAAAGCCGATTTTTGCGGCCCGTCGGCGAACCGGAAAGCGTTCCGAAACTGGCGACGCCGGAAATGGAAACCGCAGGCCCAACCGGATCAGAAGGCGGCGCTTCCAAATTACTGCTGGTGAATTGCCCTCTGGTTTCGTTGACGATTCCGCGACCCAATGTGGCGATGTTGGAAACCGCAATGCTATGGTCGTTGTCGAATAAATTCGCCGACGCACTAGGCGCGCTCAGTCCGCCGGCGCCTCTGGAATTGCGGCTATCCACACCATAAAAGCTATACCGAACCGCAAGCTGGTCATTTGGGGTTAGCTGGTGATCCAGCTTGCCGAAATAATTCTGAGTATGCACGGGATTTGGATAAACGCCGGTGGAAATCAATTTTCCCGGATACCCGACTGCCTGCAAACGAGTATTGATCGCAGTGACATTCGCCGCCGAAATCGTCGTCAGACCGGTTTGATTCAACTCTCTCCGTTCGAAATTGGCGAAATAAAAGGTTCGATCTTTCTTCAGCGGCCCGCCCAAACTGGCTCCGTATTGAGCCTGCGTCATCGGCAGCGTGTCACGCAAAATGGGATTGGCGGCGTTCAGGTTCTTGTTCTTCAAATACCCGTAAAAATTGCCGTGTAAGGAATTGGTGCCGCTTTTCGTCACCACGTTGATGTAACCTCCCAGTGCGCGCCCAAACTCCGCCTGGCCGCCGGAAGTAACCACCTGAAATTCGTTGACGACATCAATCCCAAAGGCCGCTGCCGTTAATCCGGCGGCGTCGTCATTGTTGGACAGTCCGTCCACAATGAAGCTGTTGGAAAGGTTGCGCTGACTGCTGATGGAAATGCCTTGCCCTGGCACGGCGGAAGTTTCCGCAAACAACTGCGTTGAAGCGGTATTGGTGGGGGAAACGCCTGGAACGACCAGCGCCAGATCAAGGAAGTTGCGGCCATTTAACGGCAGGTTTTCAATTTCCGCCCGTTGAACGGTGCCCGCGATTTGCGTTCGCGAAGCTTCAAGCAATCCTGCGTCGCCGGAAACCTCAACAGTAGTGTTCGTCCTCGCCACATCCATTGAAATCAAAACATCGAACGCAGACCCGACAGTCAGCGTGAGTGTGGTTTTGGAATTCGCAAATCCCGTCTGGCTGACTGTGATTTCGTATTTTCCCAGACGCAGATTGGCAAAACGGAATCGCCCTTCTGAATCTGTCTTAGTCCGGCTCAAGGCATTGGTTTCCAATTGAAGCGCGACAACTTGCGCATCTTGAATAACTGCGCCGGTCGGGTCTGCGACACGCCCGCTCAGCGTGGCAAACGACACGGATTGCTGCGCGAAACCAGTGTTCGCCGCCATGAAAACAAAAACCAGCAGAATCGCTCCGCGAGCGATTCTGTCGCGATTGATAAACATTTTTTCTCCTCCGAAAGCTGCACGGAGCAGCGCCGGGAAGCCTTATGAGCCAATGGCCGGCTCCCGTGCAGGCAGTAAAAGAACATCCAAACTGAATATGGGATCAAAGCAACCCGGCATCGAAGACGGTTGACCGGAAGTTCTTCAAGATGGCCGGAATGTGCGGAGAGCACTTTGGCAAACCTTTGGCCGATCCTGACAATCCTGTGACGAATCCTGTCAATCCTGTCTCTGCCTCATTGATTGGCAAACAAATTCAATTCGACTGAATCAGGCGTGGAGAAAAGATGCGGGTGGTGCGCGAGGAGATGTTGGCGAGAAACGCAGCAAGTTGTATCCGCTGCTTTGACGATGCTCGATGAGCGGAGACGGCTGGTTGGCAGCCGGTTCGTGCCGGATGGTTGGTGAAATCCGGCGGGAAAAAACCTTGGCGCTGATGGCCGGCGTGGCCGGACACGGACAGGAAGATTCGATTTCGGCGTGCCCGATTTCGCGAACGCCGCTGTGATCCTGGCCTTCAACCCAAAACTTTTGCGAAGCGCAGCAACAATGCCCTTCCGCCACGCAACATTCCATCGAGCAGTAATCCAGCGGCTGCTCCCACAACGCGGCAGACGGAGCCAGCCAGCTCAGCAAAAAAAACAACAGCGCGGCCACAGCCCGCAAATTGATTTTTTGCCAGTGACGCTTCACTGCGGATTGGAACTTCAGAATTTGCATGATTGATGGACGCAAGATACCGCCTGCGCCCAGAATTGAAAACCCCGATTGGGCAAGCGAGCAGGGTCTATTCATTTTCAGCCACGGAGACCCTGGAGATCACCGAGATATTGGATTTTCTCTGTGTTCTGCGGTGCCCTCTGTGGCTAAATTCGTAGAATGAAAAGACCCTGGGGCACGCGAGCCATTGCCTGGCAAACCGGAGTGTCGAGCTAATATTGTAGGAACTACGCCGAGATTTTGGTTCCCGGCGATTGATTTTGGAGCAAGACTCGCGACAGAACGTTTTCTTCTGCTGCGCCGACAATCTGGATGTGGCGGACGCCGGCGTCCAGGCCTTCCAGACAGGCGCGGAGTTTTGGGCGCATGCCGCCGCTGGCCACGCCGCTATCCAGCAATTCCTGAATGCCTTCGCGGTTGAGTTCGGCAATGGGTTGGCCTTCGGCATCGCGGACGCCGCCGACATCGGTGACGAAGACCAGCGTTTCCGCCGCGCAGCCTGCCGCGACCGAAGCCGCCATTTGATCGCCGTTGACGTTGTAATACTCTTGATCTTCAGCGCCGAGCGCCAAGCAAGCGACTACGGGCATCACGCCCGCCGCCAACATCGCATCAATCAACGTGGAATTGGTTTTGATGATTTTGCCGACGAAGCCCAAATCGGTTCCGTCTTCGGCAGCCATTCGTTCGGCCAGAAAGCTTTGGCCGTCGCCGCCCGCGATGCTCGCGGCGTTGACGCCGGCGCGGGCGAGTTCGGCGACCAAATCCTTGCCGACTTGTCCGGCCAACACCATTTGCACGACGTTGCGCGCGGCGGCGTCCGTAATGCGCAAGCCGTCGTGAAAGCGTGATTCGACACCGAGTTTTGTCAGTAAGGCCGCAATCTGTTTGCCGCCGCCGTGAACCAGAATAAGTTCGCTGCCGGCGCGATGGAGTTCGGCGATTTGCGCCACCAGCCGCGCACGCAATGTGGCGTCAATCAAAATGCTGCCGCCGAGTTTGATCACAATTTTGCTCATAGCATTCAGATTCCTTTCAGGCCTGCTCCTTCCTCAAGTCCTAATGCAAGATTGGCGTTTTGCAGCGCCTGACTGGCTGCGCCTTTCAGCAGATTGTCTTCGGCGGAAACGATGATGGCTTGGTTTGTCGTCGCATCCACCACGCAGCCGATGTCGCAAAACGGAGTGTTCGCAACGAACTTGATTTCGGGCAATTGCGCGTCGCCAAAGACGCGCACAAACGGCGAAGCGGCGAACGTCTCCCGCCAGATTTTGAGAATGTCTGCGCGCGTCACGCCGTCTTTCAGTTTCGCGTAGATGGTTGAAAGAATGCCGCGATTGATCGGCAGCAGGTGTGGCGTGAAGATCAAATTGCTGGCCGAATTCGGCAGTCCCAGCGCCTGCGCGATTTCCGGCGTGTGACGGTGTTTGAAGACGTTGTAAGACTTGAAGCTTTCGCTGACTTCGACAAAGTGCGTGCCGGCAGTCGGCGTTTTGCCCGCGCCGGTGACGCCGGATTTGGAATCGCAGATGACAGGTTGCACGGTGTCCACCAAACCAGCATCCAGCAGCGGTTTCATCGGCACGATGATCGTGGTCGGGTAACAGCCGGGATTGGCGATGAGTTTCGCGCCGGGCAATTCGCCGCGAACGAATTCGGTCAAGCCGTAGACCGCCGTTTCCAGCAAATCGGGCCGCGTGTGCTCGAAGCCGTAAAACTTCGGATAGAGCGAAGCATCGCGCAGTCGGAACGCGCCACTCAGGTCAACGACGGTTGCGCCGGTTTCGAGCATTGCGGGCGCGACTTCGTGCGAAAACTCATTGGGCGTGCCGAGGAAAATCACTTGCGGATTGAGTTGCGCAACCGCCGCTTCGTCAAAGGGTTCGCACTTCAGATCGGTCAGGCCGGTCAGTTGCGGATGAATAACGCTGAGCGGCGTCGCTTCGCCCGAACGCGACGCGAATGCGCCGACCAATTCCAGGTTCGGATGGTTCAGTAGGTGCTTGATTAAATCGCGCCCGGAATAGCCCGTCGCTCCCGCGACCACGGCGCGAACTCGATTGCTCATGGATGTGTCTCCTTGAAGGTGGTCAAAAAAGAAGCGCGCAGTGTACACGACGGATGGAGTTGCTTAAAGAGATGGTGGGAACGGCTCGCGCAAAGCCGCGAAGACGCAAAGAAAAAATTTTGGCAGGCTTGGCGGCTTGGCGTGAGATTTGGCCTGGGATTTGGTTTGATGGTGCGCTTTCAAAAATTCCTGAGTGAGAGGTCAACATGCGATTCACCAACAAGATTGCCGTCATCACCGGTGGCGGCGGAGAAATTGGCCGCGCCACCGCCGAACGCTTCGCACGCGAAGGCGCAACCGTCATCATCGTGGATTTGAACCGCGAGCTTGCCGAAATGGCGGCGGCGGAAATCATTGCTGCGAGCGGCGCGGCTTGGGCATTTCAGGCGGACGTTGCACGCCGCGATCAAGTCGAAGCGATGGCCGACGCCGTCATCGCGCGGCACGGGCGAATTGACATCCTGTGCAACATCGCCGGCATTGCGCCGCCCGCGCCTTTTTTGGAAACCACGGATGAAAGCTGGAACACGACGCTCGACGTGAATCTGAAAGGCGTCTTTCTCTGTTCGCAAATCGTCGCGCGTCGAATGGTCGCGCTGGGCGTGAAAGGAAATATCGTCAACATGGCTTCGACCAACGGGCTGGTCGGCGAGGTCGGTCTGGTCGCTTATAACGCTTCTAAATTCGGCGTGGTCGGTTTGACGATGACCATCGCCATCGAACTTGCGCCGCACGGCATCCGCGTCAACGCCGTCGCGCCGGGAATGATCCGCACCAAACTTTCGCAAGCCGTTCTCGACGCCGATCCCGAACTGGCGCGCACCTATTTTCAAGACAAAATTCCAATGGCACGTTTCGGCGAACCGCAGGAAGTCGCCGCCGCCGTGGCCTTCCTGGCTTCAGAAGACGCAGGCTTCATCACTGGGCATTCGCTGGTGATTGATGGCGGGCAACTAACGTTCTGACTGTGAAAAAAAACGCCTAGCTGCCAGGGTTTCCTCCACACACGAAAGAAACCTTGGCAGCTAAATCTAACGTAGATCATTAACTTCAGTCGTTTTTGAGAAGCTTTCTATAGATCGAAGTAATTTGCTGCAAATTGGAGTAACAAGCTTTGGTTTTCCCCATAATCTCAGGCTTACTCTTAGCTATTTCCATATAAACAGATTTTGCAGCACTAATAAGCTCTGCATCATTCAATTGTTTCGGCTGATCGATTCTCCAACCCGCTTTTCCATTAACTGCAAACTCGGATAAAGAGGCAATTATAGGAAAGATAATTCCATCTGGGACGTCTACAACCTCTCGCCCATCACGTTCAATTGAACGAAGGCCGGTCTTGGCAAAACCTTGATGAGTTTTCCATTTGGTATAAAGCCCCCAAGCCGCCGCAGAGATGTTTAGGTAGAATCGATATATCTCCTTAAACTTATCGTGTTCCTTAGCATCAGGATCTTTCGCACGTTTGTATATTTCTTGAAAATCTTTCAGGCAGACTGCCTTC
>CAZRXE010001581.1:0-13175 GCA_964603695.1 uncultured Heliomicrobium sp. | reverse complement strand
ACGTCGGGCGCCGCCGGAATCTGACCGGAATTTGTCGGAATCTAATTGACGACGTCGCCTTCACCTCTTTTCAATAACCGGAAATGCAACAAAAGTCTCGAAGCAAATTCTCCTTCAAAACAGCTCTCTTCCTACTTTTTCTCGCCGGTCTGGCTGTGGTCGGGGTTTGGTTTTGGCTGAACGCTGAAATCAATCGCCCGCACGATCATCGCGCGGCGCAAAAGATCATCACAATTGAACCCGGCGCAAGCACTTCGGCCATTCTGTCGCGGTTGCAACGCGAAGGCTTGATCGAAGGCGAACTACCGCTGAAATTGTGGTTGCGATTCATCGAACCAGGCCAGAAGTTCAAGGCTGGCGATTACACTTTCAAATCACCCATTTCGCCCCGGCAGGTAATTCACCAACTGGTTCGCGGCGACGTAGCCACGCAACAATTCACCATTCCGGAAGGTTATAACCAATACGACATCGCGCGCGTACTGGCCGGTTTGCAGGGCTTGAAACAACCCGCGCCAGCCAAACCGGAAGACTTGCTGAAGCTGTTCAAAAACGTCTCCTTGATTTCCGACCTAGACCCGGCGGCGCAAACGCTGGAAGGCTATCTTTTCCCGGACACATACGAATACACCGCCAACACAACACGCGAACAATTGGTGGACGCGATGGTCAAACGTTTTCGCAAAGTATTCACCGCCGATTTGCAGAGCCGCGCGACTGAATTGGGAATGAGCAACCGGCAGGCAATCACACTCGCTTCGTTGATCGAAAAGGAAGCTAAAGTAGATGCCGAGCGCGAATTGATCTCTTCTGTCTTCCAGCGCCGATTGAAGCTGGGCGTGCAACTGGCTTGCGACCCGACTGTGATTTACGCGGCACTGATTGAAGGCAAGTATCGCGGCAAGATTTATCAGAGCGACTTGGATCGCGATTCGGCTTACAACACCTACAAACGCGCGGGGCTTCCGCCGGGACCGATTGCCTCGCCGGGACGGCGTTCGATTCAGGCGGCGCTGAATCCGGCGGAGACGAACTATTTATATTTCGTGGTGGATGCGTCGAAGAATGACGGCTCGCACAAGTTTTCGGCAAGTTCGGCGGAACATGAAAACGCCGTGCGGTTACTGCGGCAGGCTGAGCGAAACGGCGGAAAATAAAAGAGCCAACAGCAAAATGTTTTCGCTGTTGGCTCGGAAGTGTTTTAGGCCGATGCTAGTTCTTTCATCGTCGTAACCAGGATTTCCGTGTATTCGGTGGTGTGCGCAGTGCCGCCCAAATCGCGCGTCCGCACGTTCTTTTCAGCCAAAGTATGAATCATGGCTCTTTCGATCAAATCAGCGGCTTCGCGTTCGCCCAAGTGTCGAAGCATCAGCACTGCGGATTGCAACAGCGCCGTCGGGTTGGCCAGATTCTTTCCCGCGATGTCGGGCGCGCTGCCGTGAACCGCTTCAAAGACCGCACCGAGTTCGCCGATATTCGCGCCTGGTACAATGCCCAGTCCGCCGACCAATCCCGCCACCAAATCCGAAACAATGTCGCCGTACAAGTTTTCAAGCAACAAAATGTCGAACTGCTGCGGCTTCATCACGAGCTGCATGCAGGCATTGTCAATGATCTTGTCGTCGGCTTCGATTTCAGGGTACTCGGCGGCGACATTGCGGAAGCACTCCAGAAACAACCCGTCCGACAGTTTCATGATGTTGGCTTTGTGAACGGCGGTGACTCTTTTACGGCCTTCGCGGCGAGCGTAGTCAAAGGCGAAGCGGGCAATGCGGGTTGAGGCTTTTTCGGTAATGATCTTCAGGCTTTCGACCACGCCGGGAACAACAACGTGTTCTAACCCGGAGTACAAATCCTCAGTGTTTTCACGAACGACCACCAGATCAAGATCGCCGAACGGTGTGACGATGCCGGGCAAGGTTCTGACCGGGCGCAGATTGGCGTAAAGATCCAGGGTTTTGCGCAAACGCACATTGACGCTGGCAAAACCGGTTCCTACTGGCGTCGTCAGAGGGCCTTTGAGCGCGACTTTGTTCCGTTTGATGGATTCCAACACCGGTTGAGGCAGCGGGTCGCCGAAGCGGGAAAGCGCTTCGGCACCGGCAATGAAGCTTTCCCATTCAATATCAACGCCGGCGGCCTCGATAATGCGGACAACCGCGCCTGTGATTTCCGGCCCAATGCCGTCGCCGGGAATAAGTGTGACTTTATGTTTCATAGCGATGAATTCTGAAGCTGCAAAAATGGAATTTGAGTTTATGGTCAGCAGGAAGGCGCAACTCTAATCTCGAAGCAGGAAACTTTCAACGCAGTGATCGGGCGGATACGCTGGCTGTATAACGCAGAAGCAGACACACAAAGACCGAAAGGGCGTCTCGGCTAAGACTGGAAAATTTAGTGCGTTACGTTGTCGTATTCGCGAACAGCTCCAGCTTGGCTCCGATTTTTTGCAGCAACGCGGCCAGATTCAATCCCACACCCGTGAGATAAATCATGACCACCGTGCCGATCAGAACCAGCATCAGCGAATACTCGACCAAATCCTGGCCGTCTTCATCAATGAGGAATTGTTTCAGTCCTTGAATCATGGAAATGCCTTGTTCGACTTTTTTGGGTGCAACCTTTGTTCGCGCACACAAGCTTGAATGTGTGAGTCGCTGTGTGCCCGCGTATTTAGACACAACGAGCCTGAAATCCCAAATAATTTTCAGCAATTTAGGCGGCCGTTATTGATTGAATCAACGGGGTCGGTGGGAACTCAAGACGGGAAAAACGGGGTAACGAGATACGCTTTGAACTCAACGAAGAAGTGATGGTCGCAACCTGACGATGAGGGGCAAACAGGGGGAGTGGCACGGATGCCGACCACGACAACAACTTCGATCAAGCCATTTCCTTGCTCAATTGGGCGCGGAGTTCCTGTTCACGGATCATTGCGTTGCGAAGCAATTGTTCGTATTGCATCACGGTGCGTTCGGAACGAGCCAGTTCTTCACGAAGTGCGCGAACTTCAGATTGCAGTTCGGAAATATGGCTTAGCGCGCGCCGCAACCGCTGTTCCGGCGCAAGCTCGAAAATAGAAACATTGTTGAACGGCTTCTCCTGCCACGCGTCGTAAACGTCGGCTTCAATAATCTGCTGATTAATAAGTTGAATCGCTGCACTCATTGTTTGTTATCTCCTGTTTGCTTTTAGTTGTTTCCTGCCAAGCTCATTTCAGAACGTAGCCAAAAGCATTGAACTCTGAATGTACCTGCTGCAAACCTCGAACGTTAAAAAACGGCCACGCTTGCGTGCGGATTACCGAGATCAATTGGTATTTGCCCTGGCAATGAACTACTCACTTTCAAATTGGCCGGAAGTTCCTTCTTCTTGATCAGATTGTTCAGAAAGTTCCGGTGAACCGCTATTAAGGATAAAAGCCTTTAGTTATGACGAAATTTGCAAACGCGAAATAGTCGAAACAACGACAGGTCAAAAACTTCGGAGGAATTTCAACAGGGCGACTCAAATCAAAATGCCGGAGCCAGGGGCGGCGGAGGATGTTTCCAGCGATAAAAACAGAGCGTAAAAAAGCTTCTTTAAGCTTTCCGGTCTCACTTCGACCGCTCGGCTTAAGAGATAGTGCTAAATGATTTGGATCAAAAACTCGTTACTGATTTGGGTGTGTCTGACGGCGGGGCTACTGCCAGGCGACGCGGAATATAGCACAGCCCAGAAACCCCACGAAACGATTTTTCAAGACTGCAGTATTTTTTTGTTACCAAACCCGCCCATAACTTTCTTCCGGTGTTAAAACGCGGCAAACATGCTGCGTTCGGCGAAGGTAGACAATTGTCGGCGTCTGTCGCATCTTCAAGGCGCATTGCCGAAGCAGTGATCCATACAGTGATCTATAGAGGTTGTTTTCTTACTGCCCGAATTCTAAAACCGTATCAAGTACTTGAGGAATCCATGCTCATCGTCATGAAACCCGACGCGGTCGCGAGCGACATCCGGCGCGTTGTCGAAACAATCGAATCTTTGGGCTTCAAAGCTCACCCTATGCCCGGTGCCAATCGCACGGCGATTGGCTTGACGGGCAATCAAGGCTCAGTGCCAACTGATCCTTTCGCCGATTTGCCCGGTGTGGCGGAATGCGTTCGCGTGACCAAACCGTACAAACTGGTTGGACGCGACCTGAAGCACGACAAAACCGTCATTCGCATCGGCGAAGCCGAAATCGGCGGTCATGAACCGGCGATTATCGCGGGCGTCTGCGCCGTCGAATCTTACGAACAAACCATGCTCACTGCCGAGGTCGTGGCCGAAATGGGCTGCAAATGGTTTCGTGGCGGCGCTTTCAAACCGCGCACTTCGCCTTACGCCTTTCAAGGACTGGCCGAAGAAGGCTTGAAGATTTTGGCGGAGGTGCGCGAACGCTTTGGCCTGGCTATCGTCACTGAAGCCGTGGATGAAGCGGCGCTTGATCTGGTGGAACGATATGCCGATGTGATCCAAATCGGCACGCGCAATTCCCAGAACTTCAGTTTGCTGCGTCGCGCGGGACAGGCACGCAAACCGGTGCTGCTCAAACGCGGAATGTCTTCGACGCTGGAAGAGTTTTTACTCGCGGCGGAATACGTCATGTCCGAAGGCAATTACCAGGTGATTTTGTGCGAACGCGGCGTGCGAACTTTCGGCAGTCATTCGCGCTTCACGCCGGATTTATCCGTCATTCCGGCGGCGCAGCGGCTCTCGCATTTGCCCATCATTCTCGATCCCAGCCACAGCACTGGCAATCGCGACACCGTCATTCCGATGGCGCGCGCTGGAATCGCCGTCGGTGCGGACGGCATTCTGGTGGATGTGCATCCTTACCCGGAGCGCGCCTTGTGCGACGGCCCGCAGGCTTTGCTGTTCGAGATGTTTCGGGAAATGGTGGGGCAACTGCGGGCGATTGGCGAAATCGTCAAAAGTCACAACAGCAACCACGAAGCCGCCAGGGCAAACTCATAACCGGCTGATAAGCGTGCGCACGGACAGCTTTGACTCACAAAAAAGTGGCTGGCCAAACCAACTTGCCATACTCCGAAGGCGATAGTAGCATCCCGCCCGCATCACGAATCGGCGGCGGTTTACTCCGCCGCTCACGCATAGTTTCGACACAATCACAATCCAAGGAGACCTGAGACGATGGCGGTTAGCAAGGCCGAATCCTCTTCCCTGTCTGTCGCCGACCGTGCGCGCAAGCGCATCACCTGGCGGCTAATGCCATTTTTATTGCTGCTCTACTTTCTAGCCTACATTGACCGCACCAACGTCGGCGTGGCCGCATTGGAAATGAAATCGTCTGTGGATAAAGGCGGCCTGGGGTTTGACGACGCCATCATCGGCATTGGCGCAGGCATCTTTTTCATCGGCTATTTTCTGCTGGAAATCCCCGGCACGTTGATCGTCGAAAAATGGAGCGCGCGCAAATGGATCGCACGCATCATGATTTCCTGGGGCGTGGTGGCAGCCTTGATGGGCTTGGTCGGAACGCCTTATCTGAACTTTCTGTGCGCGGTGGATTGGTGCGCGATTTTTCGTCCGGCAACGGCATTGCTTGGAAAGTTCACCTCATTGTTCGGCATCACACCGCCGGAAATGGGCAACTGCACTTGCGACGTAAAACAGTTCTATTTCCTGCGTTTCCTGCTGGGCATTGCCGAAGCGGGATTCTTCCCTGGCATCATCGTTTATCTGACGCACTGGTTTCGCTACTCCGAACGCGCCAAGGCCAAATCTCAATTCATGATCGGTCTGCCGGTGGCCACCATCATCGGCTTGCCGCTTTCGCAATGGATTATGAACAAGATTCATTGGGGCGGTCTGGAAGGCTGGCGCTGGGTTTACATTCTTGAAGGCATTCCGTCCGTCATCTTCGGCATCGTCACGATTTATTACCTGACAGACTGGCCGCACGAAGCCAAGTGGCTGCCCGAAGATGAAAAAAAATGGATCAGCGATGAACTTGAACGCGAACGCCTGGAAAAACAGGCTTCCGGGAAAACCGGACTGTGGTATGAAATCCGGGCGGCGCTCAGCAAAAAAGAAACCTTCCTGCTGGCCGGCATCTACCTCAGCGTGGTCATAGGCTATTACGGCCTGACCTTTTTCATTCCCTCGATCACTGCCCGAATGAAAGGCCGTTCGACCGTGGAGCAAACCATCATCGCCATGCTGCCTTACATTTGCGGCCTGATTACGATGCTTTGGAATGCCAAACACTCAGACAAGACTGGCGAACGCACCATCCACACCGTCTGGCCTTTGCTGTTGGGCGCGGTGGCCATGGGCGGAGTCATTCTCTTCGGTGACAATTTGTGGATGACCATCCTCTGTTTGTGTCTGGTCGGTATTGGCGTACACGCTTACCTGCCTGTTTTCTGGACCTGGCCAAGTGCATTTATGACTTCGGCGATGGCAGCAACCGCCGTGGGCCTGATTAACTCAGTCGGCAATTTGGGCGGTTATTTCGGTCCGCAAGTCGTCGGGCAGATGAAAAAAGACAGCGGCTCTTACACACCCGGATTGAAGTTTCTGGGCATCAGCATTTTGGTGTCGGGCCTGCTGGCTATGCTGCTAAGGCTCCCACAAAAACAAAAACCGGTGAAGTGACTTCACAAAATCACCTCACCGATTTTCAGTGCCTGTTTGGAAGCCAGGTAGTTCCAGTGCCTATCGTTGCGGCACGCCAAGCGACAAGCGCAAATCCTGTGATGAACAAGCCACTCCGGTGCGGTTTTGCGTGTCAGTGCCTTTGACCAGCAACCGCACCGCCGCGCGATTGGCGACGGAAAAGTTACGCGGAATCAGCCACTGATATTGATTGGCGTAGCCGGGTAGTTCGGCGATGACGGCGGGGTAACTTGCGCCGCCATCGGTTGAAAGCCGGATTTGGTATTTCGCCATCGGTGTTGCGTGCAGTGTTGACCAGGAAATCAGCACGGTTTGGTCGGTCGTCAGACGCGCGCCGGCATTGGGCGCAAGCAGCGTCAGATTGGGCGCGCCGTCCATCACCACTGCGACATCCATACGCGCGAAGCCGTCCTGTTGCTGCGCGTTTTGTGCGCGAAAGGTGAGTTGAAAAACATTGCCGGCCTGCGTTGAAACTGGGGTGAACTGAAACACGCCATTGGCCGGATCGAAGCGCGCGTTTTCCGGCAGGTTGTAAGCGAACAGTTGCAGCGGCCCACCGCGTTCATCTTTGTCGGCCAGTTTGAAAGCGAGTGTTTGGCCAATCAGCAAACTGATTGTGCGCCGCGCATTTATTTGCGAGAGCGCGAGGGTTTGGAGGTTTGGCGGCGGGGCGGGGACGGGCGTCTCGGGAAAGGTCTGCGCCCCGAACAGGCGCACCTCCCCCAGATTGAAGAACGCCTGCCCAAACGGGTCGCGGTCAATCTTCATTTTTTGCACGCGCACATACCGGTAGCTGTTACCGTCGGCGACCTGCGCGCGCCAGGGTTGTTGAAAAGCAGATGCCGCGTTGCCTTGCGCGGCGAGCAGCGCGGAACTGCCGAAAACGGGATCGTTCGACGCACGCACTTCAAAATTGCGCCGCGTCAACGATTGATCCTGATCTTCGCGAAAGAGAATTTCGATGAATTGAATGCGATAGGCGCGTCCCAAATCTACCTGCCACCATTCCGCCTGCCCCGTGTTTGACGCCGAATGCCAGATCGAATTCTTGCCCGACGCCAGAAGCTCGCCGTCGTTGGCGGCGTCCGGCGTACTGAGCGTGTCCGGCCAAATCTGTGTGCTGGAGGCTTTGGCCGGGCGTTTGAGCGCGAGGTTGGTCAAGCCTGTGACATCAAAGACAGGCGGCGGGACTCGCTCTTCGCGGCGCGGCGTTGACGCCAGCAGCGGACGACTTGGGCGAACGAAGGAATCAACCAACTCCGGCAAATATTCCGTCACGGTTTGTCCCATCTGGCCGTAGACCTTCGGCGACGAGCCGGCATACAACACTGAGCGAAAATTGATGACCGCGCGCGTCGCCGGATTGATCGGACGGCCTTCGGCCAGGTCGCGGTAAAAGGCGAAGTCTTGAAAAAGCTGTTTCGCGCGCTCCCGCAAATCATCACGGTTGGTGATGCGCGCGGCAGCAACCAGCACAGGCAAGCTCAATCCGGCAAGCATCACCGAACGGTCTTCGGCCAGTTTGTCCGGATACCAGAAATAAGACATTCCGGCGGGCAGATAATTACCATCGCTGAGCGTCAGGCCGGGTTTGAGGGGCGGGTTATCGCTGCCTTTGCTGATGAGCCAGTCGGCGACGCGAACGATGTAATCAGCCGTGCGGCTGTCGCCGGTTTCGCGCCAGTATTCGACGACGCCTGTTTGCGTGTAACCAGTCCAGGACCAAGGCTGCACGGCCTGCGTTGAATCCATGCCGCGCCCGATATAAAAGCCACGGCGTCCGTAGTTCTCTTCGGTTTGAATCAGCAGCGCGACGTTTTCTCCGGCTTTGTTCAGAAAGCGGCGTTCGCCGGTGTAGCGCCAAGCCGCAATCAATCCCAGCGTAGGCCAGCCCAGCCAGCGCGGTTCGTTCCAACTGAGCGAGCTTTCGTAAGTGAAGTTCATTCGCGCGAAGGCTTCGCTGCCTTCCATCGCGGCTTCGCAGATGGCTTCGTCGCCGGTCAGCGCCCAGTAAAGCCACAAGCCTTCGATCCACATGTGACTCGGCACTGGTTCGCGAAAACTGCCGTGGTCGCCTTTTTCATAGAAGGCCATTCCGCGCATATTCCAGTTGTCGTTCAAAAAATCGTCGGCGTGCAGTTGTCCCCAGTCTGCACGATAACGCGCCATTTCGCCGCCGAGTTGAAACGCGCGCCCATCGCCAGTGCGTAATGCCTCGCGCAGCAGCAGAAATGGCAGGTCGTAATGCACATTGGTGTAACCGTCGCCCCAGGCCAGGTCGCCGAAGTTGCGCCAGCCGAACTGTTCGCCTTGTTCGCCGCGCTGCCGGTATTCAAAGGCGGATTGCGCCGGAACGCTGCCGGCGGTCTCGCTCGCTTCGACAGCGTAAGCGGAAGCAAACAGACGCTCGGCGCGCGTGGCGGCTTCGGCCAGTTGAGAATCTTTTTTGAAGGCCGCCGCCCAATTGCGTTTTTCGACGAAAGCCGGACGCACCGCGCCGGTCGCAGCAATGTATGCCGGATCGAGTACGGCATTGGGCGAAACGGTCAGCGCGCGGGCGGCAATGGTGTTGCGACCAAGATAAAAGTCCGTGGTTTTGGCGCGCGCGCCGTCAAAGACGTAATCGTTGCCGGTGTCTGGCAAAACATCGAACCGCAGTCCGCTGCTGTTGCCGATGATTGCCTTCGGATAGTTTTCGACGAATTCGGGAACGCCGATTTCAAATTGTCCAGCGACGAGCGAAGCGCCGCTCTGTCGTTGCGCCAAACGGGAACGCGCGTCTTCGGATTTCAGCACCTGCACCACGCCGGAGCCGGCGGAAACTGTCGGCATCAACACGGACAGGCTGCGTAAAAGCGCGTGCTGCGCGAATGGCGAAGGGCCGGAACGCTGCGCGCCGAATCCATAAGCGCCGCTGTTGACCACTCGCAGCCGCACGCGCACAAAGGGCTGATCCGCGTAAACGTAATACCGCAGCGTGAAGGCCAGTCCCGCCTCGCTGTTGATTCGGAAAGAACCGTCCTGCCGAATCACGGCGCGCAGGGCGTTGGCTTCTTCAACTGAGGTTTTCTCGACAACGGCGACGGCTGTGTCATTCGGCGCGCCACTGACGATCATCTTTTCGCCGGCGGAGTGCGCGACGTTCAACTCGCTGCTGAATTGAACCGTCTGGCCGCTAATGCTTTTGATCGTGGCGCGTTCCTGCTCGATGCTCAGATCGCGAACGACGGTTCCCGCCGAATGATTGAATCGCAGCGGCGCTTCGGCGCGCAGGTCGCCGACTTCGGCTGAAGCAACAATCAGGTCTTCCTGTTCCGGCGTACCTTCGCCGACGCGGTAACGGCGTCCGCCGGCGAAGCTTTGATCGAAGGTGACGAGGCGCGCACTACCGGCTGAAGCATCCCATTTCAGCGCGTCTACGTGCTCGAATTGCACCTCGTCACCTACCCGCAGCCGCGTCGCATCCGTAACCGTCATCGCACCCGGCGACGATTCCACACGGTTGATTAACACACGACGCGGCAAACTCGTTTGCGCCGACACCGGCGCGCGCAGCAGTTCACTGCCGCCAAGCTTGAAACTTTTGATAAGGGACTCGCCCTGTTTGGCAAGCTCCACTTCAAGCTGAGAATTCCCGGCGCGAATTGTCGCGCCTTGATCGCTGATCGAAACCAATTTGTTGTTCGGTTGCGCGGCGCGCGTCAGTACGTGCGTTCCGCCGGCAATTGGTTTGAAATCCACCAGTAGCCATTTGATAGGCCACGCGGTTTGTTCCGGCGTTCCGCCCCAACGCGCCAACACGCGCATTTGCGCTGGAACCACGTTGCCCGCGCTGTCAGTGACGCCCAACTGCGCCGCGTCCGCCACGTTGGCGGCTTCGCCCAACGGCACGCCAATCGTCACCGGCAGCGAAGCGTTGACGACGTTCAACGCCACTGAGAGTTCCCGCGATTGCGCCTGCGGATGCGTGGACTTGAACCGATTAGGAGACTGAACAGCCAACCAACCAAGCAACAACAAACAAAAAAGACTTTGGAAAAACGCCGAGCGCGCGGCTTTGCGAGAGATGACCATGATCCAACCTGTGATTTGCCGGGGGACGGAAATCAATGCGGGGCTGGAGGCAAGGCGAAACTGTAACGGAACGGGGCCTGCTGAAAGGCCTTTCGGGGAAAGTCGGACACTTGGAATAGAACGGGAGCGGGCAAGGAGGCGATATTTCACCCCACGAAAAAGAACCTTTGCCCGAACAAAAGTAGGTTTCATCATTGGGCACCTGCCCTACCCTTGCACCGGGAACAACTTATTGAACTTTGGGAAACGTTGCGCAGCGTTTGAGAATGTTGCGGCGCTCACTTAGGACAGTGAGGAAGATAACACATTGAAAACAAACCGCAAAGATTTCCAGCCGAAAATTACGGACGCAGATGCCGCGTATAACTTCGCAGGGCAAAGACCAGGGCGATCAACGAAACCACCATCCACAACACCGCCCAGACCGTGGCTGGAATCAGCGTCAGACGTGCCATCGTCGCCGCGTCGCTGTGCATATTGCTCGTCACCGAAATCAGAAACAGCGTCCGCAAATCGAGAAATGCATTCAAACAACATTGCACCGCCAGAAAGCTCAGCAAAAAGTGCGCAACGCGTGGCGCTGACCAAATAGCCGCGCTGACCAATCCCAACGTCAGAAGGACGCCGGTCGCCCAGCTAAACAAATTGCCTGCGAAAAACACCGTCAGCAACAGGATCAAGGCGGCGTTCAAGGCCAGAACCGGCTTGGCCTTTTTTCCCTGCGTTCCCAAGATTAGCAAGGCCGCACCGAAGATGGTGCTGGCCAGATAACCCGCGCTGGCGATGAAGATCTGCAAGCCGCCGCGCGTGTAGGTTTCGCCGCTGGCGTTGGGATAAATGTAAACGCTTTCGACCTGCCCCAAAGTCAGAATCGCCGCCAGCGCGTGGCCGCCTTCGTGAATGAAGGTGACGAACAGCCGGATCGGATAAACCAGAAGTCCGGCCAGCGGCAGCGCCGAAAGCAGTATGGTCAGTGCCGAAGCGCCGAGCAGAAACCACAAAGGGTCTTTGTGATGATTTTTCCGATGATGTTGTTGAGATGTTCCGTTTGGCATGGCAGCGAAAACGCCCTCTTCCAATGAAAAGTTCTGTTACGATTTCCCGCACACTTCAAACCCGACACACAAGGAGACAACGAATGCCGAGCGAAATATTCGAAAAGCTGCACGCGCTTTCCAGTCACAACCCTTACCTGAACTTCATGGGAATGGAATTGCTGGACGCGAGCGAAGGCTGCGTGAAGATGAAACTCGTTTACCGCCCCGAATTCCTGCAACCTTTCACCGTTCACGGCGGCGCGATTTACAGTCTGGCCGACGCGGCGGCGGCCCACGCGCTGATGACCTTGATCCTGCCAGATCAATATCCGACAACCGTCGAACAGCGCATCAACTTTCTGAAAGCCGTCAAAGAGCAGGATGTCTTTTGTGACTCGCAAATCGTCCACCTGGGCAAAACGCTGGCTTACGCCGAAGCCGCATTGACCACTGCGGACGGCACGCTGGTGGCGAAAAGCACCGCAACCCTGATGCGCCTGGACACCGCGCGCGTGAAGCCTTGATTGTCGGTTTGTGCGCGCGCATGTTTCGCTTGCAGCCGGCTTTTCGTCAAGCAAGCCGTTGCACGAAACTGTCAATCCAACGAGCCGGCTCATGCCATTTGGTGTAAAGTCCCGATGTCACCAAAACGCAAACTGCTCGCAACTCATTGATCAGACAAGCCGGCAAGGAAAATGGCAATTTTTTAAGGACGGCATAATGCTTGCTGCCGCTGAGCAGTCACCCCAACAATCTCCAAGAGAGAAGAGTTCAACAATCGGGTCAAAACCCGACACCATCGCGGAGGGAAATATGATGCTCTTTGCCACTGCTTCAGAATTGCTTGATCGCCGCCGTACTGCGCGAGCGGCGCTGTTTTTGACCATTCTCGTTTCGCTGTTCACATTGGCTGTTGCTCAGGATCAGATCGTCCGCATTGCCCGCATCAGTCTGGTGGAAGGCGAAGTCAGTTATCAACGCGCCGCCGATTCCAACAAGGAATGGTTCGACGCCACACCGAATCTGCCGATCAACGAACGCGACCAGATTTACAGCGGCCCTAGCGGACGCGCTGAAATTCAATTGAGCGGACGCAATCTGGTTCGCATTGATCGCAACACCAACCTGCGATTCACCCAATTCAACACCGCGACCACGCAATTCGCGGTTCCTGTCGGCACGGCGACCTTCCGCGTGGACAGCCTGGATCGCCGCCAATTCCAAATCGTGGACGCCAACGACGCGGGCAAAGACGATCCGGTTTACTTTGAAGTGGACACTCCGATTGTCGCCGTCACGTTTTTGAAAGAAGGCAGTTACCGCATCAACGTGCAGGACGACGGTTCGACCGAAGTCATAGTCCGGCGCGGACAAGCCGAAGTCTATAACCAGGAAATCGGC
>CAZRXE010001580.1:0-6311 GCA_964603695.1 uncultured Heliomicrobium sp. | reverse complement strand
CGACGGCTCCGGTCAATGATCAAAGAGCGGGTTCGGTGTTGATCTACAACGTCTACACCTCCGCTACCGATCCGACCAAACAAAACTCGCGGCTCTCGATCACCAACACGCATCTGACGCAGTCGGCGAACGTCCACTTGTTCTTCGTGGACGGCACGTCCTGCTTCGTGTCCGACAGCTTCATTTGCCTGACGGCGAATCAAACCGCCACCTTCCTGGCTTCGGACCTCGATCCGGGAGTGACGGGTTATCTGGTTGCGGTCGCGGTGGATAACGCCGGCTGCCCGGTCAATTTCAACTACTTGATCGGAGACGAATTCATCAAATTCGCCTCCGGCCACGCGGCGAATTTGGGCGCGGAAGCGATTACGGCCATTGCCGGCGGGCTGCCGGCTTGCACACTCAACTCGTCCACGGCGCAACTGAACTTCGACGGCCTCAGTTACAGCGCATTGCCGCGAACCCTGGCGATTGACAGCATTCCGTCACGCGCCGACGGCAACGACACCTTGCTGATTCTGAACCGGATCGGCGGCAATCTGGGAACAGGCGCGGCCACGTTGATCAGTCTGTTCGGCATTCTTTACGATGATTCGGAAATCTCCGCCAGCTTCGGCTTCGGCGGTTCGTCCAGCAGCCCAGGCACGTGCCAATTCCGTTCTTCGTTGTCGAACAACTTCCCGCGCCTCACGCCGCGCTTTGAACTCTTCATCCCGGCAGGCCGTACCGGCTGGGCGAAGATTTTCTCGCAAGCCGATATTGCGCTGTTGGGCGCGGTGCTCAACTCCAACTCGAATGCGACAACCACCTCAGGCGCGTTCAATCAAGGACACAACCTGCACAAGTTGACGCTGACCACAGCCGCCAACTACGTCATTCCGGTCTTCCCGCCGGGTTGCTAAACCCTGTGTGACTGATTCCGGCACTTCATAATGGGCAAGGCAAAGTCGCCGAACTTTGCCTTGCCCATTGTGTTTGAAAAATGCATTTGAAAACCGCAAATGAACGATCAACCGAACCGACAATTTCTGCTCGATGACGCTCAGGTGCTGCGCTTCATCGAAGACGGCTTCCTAAGGCTCGACCACGCCTTTCCGCGCGAACTGGCCGACACTGGCCGCGAGATTTTGTGGCGCGAAACGGGATGCGATCCCGCCGATCCGCAAACCTGGACAAAGCCTGTCATTCGCCTGGGCGGTTTTGACCAGGAACCTTTTCGACAGGCAGTGAACACGCCGCTGTTGCACGCGGCATTCGACCGATTGGTCGGAGCCGGACGCTGGCTGCCGCGTTACAGCCTGGGCACATTCCCGATTCGCTTTCCTCATCCCGACGATCCCGGCGATGCAGGCTGGCACGCCGACGCAAGCTTCGCGGGCGAAGACGGTTCCTGGCGATTGAATCTACATTCGTCAGGCCGCGCCTTGCTGATGCTGTTTCTGTTTTCCGACGTGGAAGAAAACGACGCCCCGACGCGCATTCTGGTCGGCTCGCATTTGGATGTCCCGCGCCTGCTGGAACCGGCGGGCGAAGCAGGCTTGTCTTATCTGGAACTGGCCGAGCGACTGAATGAATCAACATTTAATCGGCCATTGACATTGGCGACAGGCAAAGCCGGAACGGTCTACCTTTGCCACCCGTTTCTGATTCACGCTGCCCAACCTCATCGCGGTACAACGCCGCGTTTTCTGGCTCAACCACCGCTGTACCCGGCTCAGCCATTACAGCTTCAGGGGGAAGACGAAAGCTATTCTCCCGTAGAAACGGCCATTCGCTTCGGATTGGGATGACGGGCAACAGCATGAAGAGTCAAATTGCCGCTTGGTACAATTCCGCAACTACGCGCACACAAGCAGAGTCTTTAGCAGCGGCGCGGAATCCCACGCTGATACATTCCCAAGCATTTCAACAAGAAGACAAAAGGAGACAAACCGCGATGATTATCGGCAGGTACCGTTTGAAATTCGTTTTGACGCTGGCATTGATGGGCAGCCTGATTTTCCCTTCGATGACGAGCCTGTTGTCCACGACGGCGAAAGCGCGCGCCGTTGCCGCTTCCGACGCACCGGACTTAAAAGACCTGGATTCATCCAACAGCGAGATGCGTGGCGCGATTGAGCGTTTTGTCGCGGATCGCGGTAGTTTGACGCGCTCCTATCCGGTGGAGATTTCTTCGGCGCGACAAGCCCGTTTCAAACAGTTTTATTCCGACTGGATGGCGGCCATCGGCAAACTCAATTTCGACACGATGAGTTTGGACGGCAAAGCTGATTACGTGCTGTTCCGTCTGTACCTCGAACACGAATTGCAGCAATTGGAGATTCAAAGCAAGGCGATGGCCGAAGTCGCGCCGCTGATGCCTTTTGCCCAAACCATCATCAATCTGGCCGAAGCCCGACGCCGCATGGAAAAAATCGAGCCGGCCAAAATCGCCGTCCAACTGAACGACTTGAACAAACAGGTCGAAGCGGCGCGGCGCGCGATGGAAAACAGTTTGCGCGGCGAACCGGGCAAATTGAAACGAACGACGGCCAATCGCGCAGCCGCGATGCTGAACGGTTTGCGCAACAATCTGCGCACCTGGTTCGGTTATTACAACGGCTACGATCCGCTCTTCACCTGGTGGGCGGATGAACCGTACAAGGCCGTGGATCTGTCGCTCGGCAACTACACCACTTTGCTGACCGAGCGTGGCGCGGGTTTGCGCGGCAGCAATGCGCCCGCGCAAACAATGGCCGGCGGTCCCGGTGCTACCGGCGGTGGAGGTCGTGGCGGAGCAGGCGGTACCGGCGGATTCGGCGGCGGACGCGGCCCCGGCGGTGGATCGGGTTTTGGCGGAGCAGGCAGCACGGCCAATGCCAGAGCGGGCGACGCCAGTGACATCATCGGCGACCCGATTGGCCGCGAAGCTTTGATGGTGGAACTGGCCGCCGAAATGATTCCTTACACGCCGGACGAATTGATCGCCATCGCCAACAAAGAGTTCGCCTGGTGCGAAGCCGAAATGAAAAAGGCAGCCAAAGAGCTGGGCTATGACGATCCGATGAAGGCGCTGGAACACGTCAAGAATCTTTACGTCGAACCCGGCAAACAAACCGAAGTCATCAAAGACCTGGCCCTCGAAGCCATCGAATACGTAGAGAAAAACGATCTGGTCACAGTGCCACCGCTGGCGCGCGAAAGCTGGCGAATGGAAATGATGTCACCCGAACGCCAATTGGTCAGCCCGTTCTTTTTGGGCGGCGAAACGATTCAGGTTTCCTATCCGACCAACACCATGGCGCACGAACAAAAGATGATGAGCATGCGCGGCAACAATCCGCATTTTTCGCGCGCCACAGTTCAGCACGAACTGATTCCCGGCCACCATCTGCAAGGCTTCATGACGCAACGGTACAAAAACTATCGCGGTTTGTTCAGCACGCCGTTTTGGGGCGAAGGCTGGGCGCTTTACTGGGAGCTGCTGCTGTGGGATCGCGGCTTTGCCAAAAAGCCTGAAGACAAAATCGGCATGCTCTTCTGGCGTATGCACCGCTGCGCGCGAATCATTTTTTCGCTCAGCTTCCATCTGGAAAAAATGACGCCGCAGGAATGTATTGATTTGCTGGTCAAGCGCGTCGGTCACGAAGTGGACAACGCCACGGCGGAAGTCCGCCGCTCGTTCAACGGCACTTACGGCCCGCTTTATCAGGCGGCGTACCTGCTCGGCGGAATGCAGATTCATTCCCTGCACAAAGAGCTTGTGGATTCCGGCAAGATGACCAACCGCGCTTTCCACGATCAAATTTTGAAAGAGAATCGCATTCCCATCGAAATGGTGCGCGCCATCCTGACCAAGCAGAAACTGACGCGCGATTACAAAACCACCTGGAAGTTTTACGGAGAAAATCCCGCCGGTCAGTAAGCGGAGTCCGCAAAAACAATCAGGCATAGACAGGATTCATAGGAGTTGTCACAGAATTAACAGGATTGGCTTAATGCCTTGCCGGCATTTCCCTGAACATATCTTGTCAATCCTGAAGAAATCCTGGGAATCCTGTCTAAATGCCGGATCATTTTTGCCCAAATACTTATGTTTCAACTCATTTCAGGCGAAACGAACAATTTGCCGGATGTCGCGGAGTTCATCGAAACGCTGAACTCATTGGCGTGGCATCCGGCCAAAGAAGCGCGCGAACTATTTGCCGCCGACGCGGAATTGTTTGTCGCCCGCGCGCCGGGCCGGCTGGACGTGATGGGCGGCATCGCGGATTACTCCGGTTCGCTGGTGCTGGAAATGCCCATTCGCGAAGCGACCTTCGCCGCGCTACAACGCGATGCGGAGCGGCGCTTGAAAATCGTCAGTTTGCAGGAAGACGGTGCTTCGCCGTTGGTATTTGAAATGCCGCTGTCGGACTTCGACGGTCTGGACTATGCCGCCGCCTGCCGACGTTTTCGCCAGGACGCCGCGCAACATTGGGCGGCGTATGTTGCCGGCGTTTTTCTGGTCTTGATGCGCGAACGCGGCGCGGAGTTTCGCGAAGGCGCGCGGTTGTTAATTTCCTCGCGCGTGCCCCAAGGCAAAGGCGTCAGTTCGTCCGCTGCGCTGGAAGTCGCCACGATGCAAGCCGTCGCGGCAGCATTCGGCATTTCACTTAACGGGCGCGAAACGGCCATTCTTTGCCAGAAGGTGGAAAACCTGGTCGCAGGCGCGCCCTGTGGCGTGATGGATCAAATGACCGCCGCCTGCGGCGCGGCAAATCAGTTGCTGGCGTTGCTCTGCCAACCGGCGGAGCTTCGCGGACTGGTTTCGATTCCCGATGAGATTCAGTTTTGGGGATTGGATTCCGGCGTGCGCCACGCCGTCACCGGCGCGGATTATGGTTCGGTGCGCGTCGGCGCGTTTATGGGCTACCGGATTCTGGCAGATTTGGCAGGCTTGCCGGTCACTGTCGGCAAGCCCTTGAAAGTTGACGATCCGCGTTGGCAAGGCTATCTCGCCAATCTGACGCCTTCGGAATTCGAGCAACACTTTGCCGCGCGTTTGCCCGAACGCATCTGCGGCGTGGATTTCCTGAACCAATACGGCGGAACGACCGACGCCGTGACGCAGGTTGATCCCGAAAAAACTTACGCCGTGCGCATTCCGGCGGCACACGCGATTTACGAACATCACCGCGTCCGCCTGTTCGCGGAACTGCTCGGCGCGGGTGCCAGCGAACGCAATTTGGAACTGCTTGGCGAATTGATGTTCCAATCTCATGCCAGTTATTCGGCCTGCGGTTTGGGTTCGGCGGGAACGGACAGATTGGTGGAATTGGTGCGCGAAACGAAAGGCGGGCTTTACGGCGCGAAGATCACAGGCGGCGGCAGCGGCGGAACAGTCGCCGTACTGGGCCGCCGCAACGACGCTGACGCCATAGCGCAAGTGGCTGAAAAGTACGCGCTGGAAACCGGCCATCCGCCATACGTCTTTTCCGGCTCATCACCGGGCAGCGCGGCGTTCGGGTATTTCAGATTAAGTGGTGACTTCCCAGGCGCTGGAATCGCGAAGCAAGGTTGACAGCAGCATGGTGTGCAAGCCGTGGCCGGAGCGCGAGGCGTGGACGTGGCCCAGAATCGGCATGCCGCACAACGCCAAATCGCCGATGATGTCCAGAATCTTGTGGCGAACGAATTCATCGGCGAAGCGTAGTGGGTCCGGATTCAAAATTCCTTCGGGAGTCAGCGCGATGGCGTTGTCCAGCGAGCCGCCGCGCGCCAAACCGTTTTTCTTCAGCATCTCCAGCTCTTCGACAAAGCCGAACGTCCGCGCGGGCGCGATTTCGTGCAGGTAACTGCCGTTGTCAAAACTCACGTCGTATTGCTGCAAGCCTATCATCGGATGTTTGAAATCAATCTCGCAGGTGATGCGAAATTCATCGGCGGGTTCGATGCTCATCGTACGATTCTTTTCGCTGACGGAAATCTTTTTCAGCACGCGCAGATAAGCGCGTTTGGCCGGCAGTTCGACTACGCCGGCTCGCTCGATCAACTCCGCCCAAAGCCTGCTGCTGCCGTCCAGAATGGGGACTTCCAGCGAATCCACTTCGATGATGGCGTTGTCCACACCGCAACCCTGCAAGGCCGACAACAAGTGTTCGACTGTCGAAATCATGACGCCGGATTTCATCAGTGTCGTCGCGTAACTAACGTGTGTGACGAATTGCGGCGCGGCTGGAATCTCGAAATCATTGAGGTCAGTGCGGCGAAACAAATAACTGGTGTAAGGCGGCGCGGGTTTGACTGTGACATTGACGGACGATGCCGAATGCAGGCCGATGCCTGCCGCG
>CAZRXE010001579.1:0-3038 GCA_964603695.1 uncultured Heliomicrobium sp. | reverse complement strand
CGGATTTGGTTTTAGGGCAGAAAGATTTTCTTGCCTATGATTCTGGCAACGCGCGCGACCAGATGAATTGGCCGGTCAGCGTGCGCACGGACGGGCGGCGCGTCATCGTGGCCGATTCCAATAACGACAGAGTTTTGATTTGGAACTCGTTTCCGACGCGCAACGGTCAGGCGGCGGATTTGGTGTTGCAGTCGCAGGAGCTGCGTTGGCCCTGGGGATTGTGGACGGACGGCACGCGGCTGGTGGTCAGTTGCACGGGCAGTGAGCGGCTGTTGGTTTGGAATCAGTTTCCGGCGCAGGACAACGCGGCCTTCAGCTTTCAACTGACCGGCAACGGCCAGCTCGGCACGCCGCGCACCATCACCAGCGACGGCAAATCCTTGATTGTCGGCGACCACAATCCGCGCGTGCCGAATCAGCCGGCAGGCGTGACCGGCAATTTCGTTTGGAAAACGTTTCCGACCGCCAACGAACAACCGCTGGACTTTTTCATCTCAGACCCGTTAGACGGCAATTACGGCTGGATGCAAGGCGCGTTCGCGGCGGACGGCAAGCTGTTTATGATCGGGCGCAGGCTCCATCTGTGGAATTCGATGATTACAGACGCTGCTGATCGCCCGGACGCTTCCTCGTCATTGAATTTTGAAGCGGGCGACGGCACGGATTTGATGATCGCGGGCGGCAAATTGTTTTTGTCGCTTTACAACGGCAATCGCGTGTTGGTTTACAACTCGCTGCCGACAAATCTCAATCAATCGCCGGATTTCGCCATCGGCAGCCCGGACATCAACACCAACACGCTGGCCACGAATTACCGATTGAACAATCCGGTTCCGGTGACGGACGGCAAGAGTTTGTGGGCAACTTCGGATTTCGACCGCAAGATGTACGTTTGGAAAAACCTGCCCGACCAAAGCGGCGCGAAACCCGACTTTGTCTACAACCTGCCCGCGCAAATCTGGGACAACGATATTTACGGCAATCGGCTGGCGCTGGCCGGACAAAACTCGGTGTATCTGTGGAACAGTTTGCCGCGCAATGGCGAATTGCCGGAGGTGACGTTCAACGGCGGCATCGGCAATTTGCGCTTTCAATTCCTGCGCGGCGTGGCGATGGACGGCAAATATTTTTACTTGAGCGATGAACAGGCCGGAAAGATTTATGTCTTTGAAGGCATTCCCACGCAAACCAGCACGCCGCGTTACACGCTGGATTTGCCCGCCACGCAGCGATTGACCAGCGACGGCACGACGCTCGTTGCCATGTCGCAGCAAGTGGCCGACGGCGGCGCGTTTTACTTTTACAAAGTCAGCGACCTGAGCGCGCCGCCCACGCAATTGCGTTGGGCGGGCAAATTCAATCAGCCGTACAACGTGTTGTTGCCGAACGGCGGATTTTACGTGGCGGATATGGGCTTCGGGCGCGTGCAGATTTGGAAGCGATTGGCCGATGCGCAAGCCGGACGCAATCCCGACGTGATTCTGGGCGCGAAGACTTTGAACGATTTCACGCAGGAAACCGCCCGCGACAAACTGTTTCGTCCGGCGGCGCTGGCTTTTGACGGCAATTATTTGTGGGTCGGCGAATTCAAGTTTTCGCATCGGCTGATTCGTTTCGATGTCGGCTCGGCAACCGCGCCAAGTTCGGTTTCGGCTGTTTCCGCCGCCAGTTTCAGCGGCGCGGAACTGGCGCGCGAATCCATTGCGGCGGCATTTGGTTCGGGCTTGGCCAATTCGACGGAACTGGCCGCAGGCGTGCCTTTGCCGACTGTGCTTGGCGGGACTTCGCTCAAAGTCCGTGACAGCGCGGGCGTCGAACGCAACGCGCCGCTCTTTTTTGTCTCGCCCAATCAAATCAACTTTCAGGTTCCGCCCGGCACAGCCGCAGGCGCTGCAAGTATCACAGCCGGAAGCAGCACGGGCACTATCCAAATCGCCAACGCTGCGCCAGGATTGTTTTCCGCCGGTGCCAGCGGGCAAGGACTGGCTTCGGCTCTGGTCTTGCGCGTCAAAAGCGACGGCTCGCAAAGCTACGAACCTGTCGGCAGATTTGACTCAACACAAAACCGTTTCGTCGCCGTGCCGATTGATTTAGGCGCAAGCAACGAACAAGTCTTTTTGTTGTTGTTCGGAACCGGCTGGCGTTTTCGCAGCAGTCTGGCGGGCGTGACTGCGACCATTGGCGGCGCAAACTGCGAAGTCCTGTTCGCCGGCGCGCAAGGCGATTTCGTTGGGCTGGATCAATTCAACTTGCGTTTGCCGCAAAGTCTGAAAGGGCGCGGCGACGTAAACATCTTGCTGAGCGTTGATGGAAAAGCGGCAAATGTCGTCAGTGTGAACATCAAGTGATTTGTCGGGTACGCACGCGCCCTCGCGTGCGTACCTTGCTTATTCCCAACTCCACAGCGCGAGCGAAGCCTCATCTTTGACCAAAACGTTTTTGCCCCAGATGACCGGATGCGCGTAAGTCGCGCTTTCGGCGACCGAATACTTGGCCACTTGCTCAAAAGCTTTCGGCGTTTTTCGGACGACAACCAGCCCGGCGTCATTGTTCAACACAAAGAGCAATTCTTTCGTGTGCAGGATGGCGGCGTTTGCGCCTTCGCGGCCTTCGGTTGACCACAACACTTTGCCGGTCGCGGCTTCGGCGCAAAACAGCGAGCCTTTGCGTTTGTTGGTCATCCCGTAAAAGTGATCGCCTTCCAGCACGGGCGAATTCATGTAAAGCGTCAGTTCGCGGTTGTGCCAAAGCTGTTTGGCTTCCCAGTTGTTGCCGGTTTTCGTCGGCTCGACGGCCATCGTGCCTTTGCGCACGCCGGAGAGAATCAACGCATTTTTGTAAACCAGCGGAGTGACGATGTTTTCATTCCATTCGTCCGGCCAATCCAGCCGCCACAGCAACTGCCCGTCTTTGGCCGCAATGCCGACCACGGATTTATCCGTCATCGTCACCATCTGCCGAACGCCGCCGAACGCCGCCACAATCGGCGAAGCATAGCCGGGTCCTTCGCCCGTCCAGCGCCAGACTTCCTTGCCGGT
>CAZRXE010001578.1:0-3788 GCA_964603695.1 uncultured Heliomicrobium sp. | reverse complement strand
GGCGGATTACGACGGCGACGGCAAAGCGGACGCCGGCATCTGGCAAGCGGCGACGGGAAGCTGGCAAATCCAGCGCAGCAGCGACAACAAGCTGATGACCCGCATCCACGGCCAGAACGGCGATACGCCGGTTCCGGCGCGCAGAAACTAGGCGCAGATCGCCGGAAATACGTTTGCGGTATGCGAGTGTGAGCAAGCGCTAAAAGCACAAAGCCGAGGTACCCGCTCACGCTCGCCTACCGCATTGTGCCTCAAGTCTGTGGGGGCGCAGCAATTCTCGGTGCTGCACCATGTCTTGCTGAGCAGCTTTGCAATGTTCTTTTTCCAGTATCCGAGCCTGCTGTAATTCCAGCAACTGGACAGTCCAACCTACAAAGCAGGTTCAGCCAAACGCTTGGACAGAAGGCCTGACAACGTGTTGAGGAACTTTATTTATCCGGCGCGTGCATTTCTTCTTACTGAGCATTGACGAACACCGCTTCATCAAAGACCATACGTGCGCTTGCAAAACGGTTTCCACTGACTGGCCTAACATCAGCGTCAGTTCCAACGCTGAAAAACTCAGTGACAACCGAAACTCACTGTAAAAATCGAATCGGCGATTTCGCCAGCAATCTATCTAAAGGACAGGAGCGTGGCTGGGTGTGTGATTGCGTTTGCCGCAGTTTCCAATCCTCCAAAACAAAATCATCCGCTGCGCAGCATTGCATTGTCGCTCACACCGTCAGTCCAACAGCGCGGCCAACTCGACAAAGAAAAAACATTATGCGACTACACTCACACTTCGCTCGAATTTCATTTTTTTTATTTGTTTTGTTGTTCGTCGTCGGAACGCTTTCTGTTCTGGCCGGACGCACCTTCGTCACAGACAAAACAACAGGTCGTGGCGTCTTTCAAAAATTGGTTGACGAACCTGTCGCAAGTCGTATCAGTTGGATTAAACACACGTTGGGCGGAGGTGCCATTCCATCCACAGCTAATCGGATGGCGACACTGACCGTGACGAACGGCACTGACGACGGAGCCGGTTCGTTGAGGCAGGCAATTGCGGATGCCGTGGCCGGTGACACGATCAATTTTCAAGCCGGCGTGACGACCGTGACGCTAACTTCGGCCACCTTGACGGTAGACAAAGCCCTGACCATTGACGGCGGAACCACTGGTGTGACCATTACCCGATCAGGCGGGACAGATTTCAGGATTTTCCTGGCGACGGCTGATCTGACGCTGAATAAGCTGACCGTGACCAACGGAAATTCCATCGGCGGAACAAGCAGCTCTTTTTCGGGAGGAGCCATCAGGATCACAACCGGTGCGCTGACGCTCACCAATTGCAGTTTTTCAGGAAACAACTCCAGCAATGCGGGCGGTGCAGTTGACGCTGCTTCTACGGCAACCGCGCTCACCGTCAGTGACTGCACCTTTACCAGCAATACCGCGGGCAATGCCGGTGGGGCGATCAATCTTTCCAGTCCCGGCACCAATTCCATCAGCAACAGTACATTCAATTTAAATAGCGCAGGCACTTCGGGGGCCTGCCAACTGGGGGCTGCAACGACGGTTACGAATTGCACCTTTAATGGAAATTCCAGCGCCGGAACAGGCGGGGCAATCACGGTGTCCGCAAGCTCAACGTTTACCAACGTTACTGTTGTGGGGAATACCACGACGCAAGCAGGCGCGAACGTGGCAGGCGGGGTGCGAACCGGGACCGTTGCCGCCACCTACACTTTTAACAACTGCCTGATTGCCGGGAACACGACCCCTAATCACACTGGCGGCAACACCACAGTGCAGCTTTCCAATACCACCTCAGGAATGACTAACAGTGTCATGACCGGGTCGAATAACGTCATTGGAGACAACACCAGCATCATCAATAGCCCGAATATGGCCAATGGGGTGAATAACAACTTGATTGGTACGTCGGCCAGTCCGCTCAGCGCAATGGTAGACGCGCTGGCCAACAATGGCGGCCCCACCCAAACAATGGCTTTGCAATCCGGCAGCCCGGCTATCAATCGCGCAACTTCCGGCGCGCCAACCACTGACCAGCGCGGCTACAACCGCCCGAATACGGCAGACGCAGGCGCTTTTGAATTTGGTGGAACTGCGCCGGTTGCTGCCAACCCCGCGGTTACGGTTTCAGAAACCAATGTCGGAACCATCGCCAATGGCGGCAACTTCAGCTTCGGTACAACCACAGTCGGCACACCCGTCACCAAGACCTTCACGGTCACGAACACCGGCACGGCTAATCTGACGTTCTCGGGTATTACCATTACCGGCGGCGGCGGCCACTTCAGCTTCGGCATGGGCGGCGGCCCCGCGACGATTGCGCCGAACGGCATGATAACCTTCGGAATCATAATGGGGCAGACAGCGGTAGCGGCGGCCACGCCGATCGGCCAGATCAGCTTCCAAACCAACGACCCCGGCAACACAGACTTCAACATCAACATCAGCGGCACGATCAATGCTGCGCCATCGGTCTATTATGTGGATGACACGCTGGTCATCACTAATGACGTAGCTCCGCCGGGCTTGAGCGCTGGCGATACTGTCACTTTTGCCAATGGGGAACCGGGGCAAACGACCGGGTTGATCTTTGGCACAAATGCGTTCGATACGATTGCGGGCGCGCTGACGGCGGCGGCCAGCGGGAATACGATCAATGTCGCCTCTGGCACCTACAACACGCCGCAGGTGCTGGTCAATAAATCGTTGACGATCAACGGCGCAGGCGCGGCAACCACGTTCATCAACGGCGGCAACACAGCCATCGCCAGCGCCGGGCTGGTGCGCATTGATTTGCCTGACACCGACACCGGCAACGTGTCATTTTCTGGTTTTACGATCACCAATCCGGGACAGACCGGCAGCCCTCGTTATCACATGTTTGCCAAGCCGCTCTCGCCGCTTTCGACCATCACGATCTCGAATAACAAACTTACCGGCGTCAATTCCAGCGATTACGGCCTCTATTCCGACCGTCCGCGCGGAACAGTCGTGTTTGACCATAACGAACTCACGAACCTGGCGTTCAATCCCATCCTGATTGAACGGCCACAAGGCGCAACCAACATTCATCACAATACGATTTCCGGTCACGGCTCTACAGCCATTTTTAATTTCACTTATTCAGGCAATGACGTAACCGCCAAACAGCGCGTCGCCGACAACACCATCAGCAATTCGGCGGCGGGAGCCATTTCGATCAATGGAGCGTCACCGATTGGCGGAGGGAATGGAAAATATACGGATGTCGAAATCACCAACAATGTGATTACGCAGTTGGGCGCGAGCCGGAACGGCATTAGCCTCTCGAATGGCGCGAGTACCGGAAACGGGGCATTAGGCGCAATTGAAAACCCCGTGATTACGGGCAACAGCATCACCGGCACTGATCTGGCGAGCAGCAAAGGAATTCGCTTGCTGGGGCTAATCATCAACCCCACAATCAAGGGGAATAACATTCGAGATGTTGAACGCGCTTTTTCCGGCGAGGTGACGAACGGCCACTCCGCCACCGGAGTCCAAGCGAATTTCAACAGCCTGGTGAGCAATGTCAACGGGGTGTTCTGGGACGGCACGGCAGCGCTGAACGCCGAAAACAACTGGTGGGGCTGCAACTTTGGCCCAGGCACCGGCGGCACGGGTTGCAGCGGCACGCCCAATGGCCTGGGCGGCACGGGCACCGCGAATGTGGACGCCAATCCCTGGCTGGTATTAGGGCTGAGCGCCTCGCTGAACTCAATTCCGTTGGGCGGCACTTCCAACTTAACCGC
>CAZRXE010001577.1:0-9529 GCA_964603695.1 uncultured Heliomicrobium sp. | reverse complement strand
CCGGCATCGGTCGCCAGTTCTTTGAGTCTGACCCAGACCAGAAACGCACAGGCGATATGATTGCGTTGGATTCTCGCTTTGCGGCATTGGCATCGCTCCAAGCCGGTGACTTGTTTGCCTTCGCGGTGCAACTGCTCAATTTTCCAGCGGAAGCCACACACCTTTTGTGTGGCTTCGGTTGAATCTTGAGCCGGGTCGTTAGTCACGACCCAATCCGTGCGACGGGTAGACGTCTCAACCCGGAAACAGCGCACCTTGTGGTCTCGTGGAAAGTCTTTGATTTTTATCGTTTTGCCGGAGACTAATTCAGCGGCGTTCCAATCCAGGGAATCTATGCTCTGGTAAGGACGCTCACCGCCCGAATCATCTACTCGACGATTGTTTTTGAGCGGACAGTAGTAAATCTTTTTGAGCGATTCGATAAACAGCATCAGGTCTTTGGTCGCGTACCAGGTGTCCATCAGCACCGCGTGAAACGGCAGTTGCTTTTGATAAACAACATTGGTCAGCATCTCGCGGACGTGATCAAGTTTGGTTTTGCCATCACCGTCAGGATCGTAGATGCGAAAATCAATCAACCAGAACTGATCGAGTTCCGGATTGACGTAAACGCAAGTCACAACTCCAATGCCTTTGATGACGCCGTGGGCATTGCCGCTGTATTGACGTCGCACCAGTTCGATAGCGTGCGAATAGTTCTTGTCCAGCACGGTGTCGTCGAACACAACGTAGCCCTGTTCTGTGACCACAACCTGGGCTTGGACGTTCTCCCAGACCAACCGCGGAGTGAACTTTTCCTGGCGCAGAAAGCGGTTAATCGCATCGTGCGCGAACTTTTCACAATGGTCAGCATAGTTCGTCAACGTGTAGTTGATCTGGCTGACCAGCAAGTATTGACAGTAATCAAGTCGGCTCACTGAATTGCTCATGAGCAAAGACTTTACATATTTTTCAAACATCAAGCGACCGAAACGGTCTCTTTTGCGTAAGTCCTATTAGTTTCACAACCGAGATTTCCCCTGCGAAACCATCTTAAATTCTAAAAACTCAAAGAGCCTGCGCCTTAACTTGGCGCTTGAGATGGACTGAAGGCTAGTCACACCACGCCGGACCGTGGGCACAAGAACGGCGACGTTGAACTGTAGGTGCCCTTCCCTCCTCTCAATCGCGAAATGAAAGACTCAAATACCGCCTGCGCTTTCCCACTCTTCATAAACCTTGGCGACAAGAGTTTTGAGTATTCCGGCTCGAATGGTCGTTTCCTGATTCTGTTTGTCGAAGCGGCGCATCACTTCCGAATGGCGCTGGAAGAGGTCTTCTTTGACTGTTTCGTAAAGCGTGCGGAATTCGTCTTCAGGAAGGTTTTCAAGCAAAACTTCCGCCCGCTGATAAGCCGTTGTTTCCAATTGCAGCCGTTCTGCTTGTTCGGCGACGAGCGTTGTTTGAGCGGTTTGCACCTCGAATTGACGTTCGGACTCTTGCTCGAAATGCCGTTCTGCTTCGTTGACATACTGCAAGACTGCCCCGAAAGTGCGCATTTGAAAATTCGTTTTCCTGGCTTCCTGAACCGCGAACCTGACGATGTACTCGGTTTTTTCCCGCCCGTATTTGGCCAGCAGGGCATCCGCCTGGCTGACCTCCCTGCCCACTGGTGTTGGCTGGTAATCGGATTTTCCGCGCGCCAATAAATGGAACTGCTTAACCAGATCAATCCCGGCATTGCCGACGCCGCTGTCTTCAGTGGAATCAACAGATTGTTTTTCCCTATCGCCAAGCAATCTCCCCTGTTCCACCTCATCCGATTCCTGATCTAAAAAGCTTCCCTGCCTGCGGTTGAAGGTTTGAAACTCCGCTTTCGCTTTCGGACCCGGCGTGTAGTAGATAATCCAATCCGGCTTCCCTTCCCCATCCACACAGTCTTCGTATTCGACCTTGGTAATGTACTCGGAGTCCAGATGCGGTTTGTGAACGCGGTACATTTGGACGCGCGCGCGTTCGAAATCTCCGTGGCGGCGCTGAGCCGAATAAGTGCAGTACTCGGAATAAAGAAACTTGGCGCGCGGATGGTTGTACTTCACCGCAGCGTAAATTCTGTAACTGATGATTTCGTAAAATCTCTGGCTGGTTGGGGAAAGCTCTTTCAGGTATTCATAGTTGAGCGGTCGTATCGGAGCCGAATTCAAAACTTCCAGGTAAGGATCGTTGAAGATCACATAAATCTCATCCGCCTTTTCTCCTGTCGGAAGAGTTTCCCCTGTGAAAACTACGCTATAGCGCGAAAAAATCGCTTCCAACGTGCGCTCCTGTCCTTCATTGCTGGTGTAACGTAGCTTGGCCGAAATAGTGGTCGCGGCATTTTGCCGCAGGGATTTTTTCAACTCCGCTTTTTGGCTTCCTAAATCCTTGCAAAGCTGATTGAGCGTTCCGATTTTTATCAGCTTCGGAACCGGACGCCCGACTTCATCAATGATTCGGTTGATTACGATGGTGTCTAGTTTGTAGGCGAGTTGACCCGGATGCCCGAAACGGCTGCTGGGCGAAACTTCCCAGTGAAGCGTGACCTTCCCATGTTCGTTTTTGCGGCTGATTTGAATATCCACTTCTCCGCCCTTCACCAGATTGTGAATCGGCAATCGGGAAATGACTGTTTCGGTGCGAATGATTTGCAGAGGCGTTAGACCGGCTGATTCCAAAGCATCCAATTCACCACCAGGCTCCGGCAAAAGAGCGTTTGATTGTTTGGACGCTTTGCTTCGTTTTTTCATAATCCACTTCCTTATTCTAGGAAAAGACAAACAACATTCTACAAAAGCTGGTTTGCAGAGCCTCGTGGTTGTTTTTAATCTAAAGATTGAGAAAACACACCTGGATTGTAGGTGTGTTTTTAAGTCATGTATTAATAGTCATGTATTAATAGTCATGCGGCGTTAAGTTCTGCAGTTAAATGATTTATACGAAAAATCCGTTCGCGTTTCTCACCACTTGCGTTCGCGTTTCTCACTGGTGAGGTTCGCGAATCTCACCACCTTTGTTCGCGTTTCTCACCGGTGAGGTTCGCGAATCTCACCACCCTGTAAATCCCGCCTTTTGTTACGGCTAGACCACATCACTGGGAAAATCCCTCCCCGAAAAAAGCCTTTTTGCTACTGAATTGACTTTTGCCAGAGTCGTTTTGTTCGCGAATCTCACCACCCGTTGTTTGAGCGGATTTAGTTGCTCTGATCTTTGCGGTAGAGCAAGGCAATTGCCTTGCTGCCCCTGAACAACTGGCAACGGGTTGCCAGGAGCGTAGAAAAGACAGGCAGCGTCAGTCTGTCTTTTGTTGGCTATCGGCGAGCAGTAAAGCTTGGATTTTGTTCAATTGATCAGCGTCCGAGTAAGCGATTGTGATTTTCCCTTTTTCCTTGCCGCCGCTGACTGAAATTTTCATTTGTAGTCTTGATTTCAAATCCTGTTCGATTTGTTTGAGGCTCGAATCCGTGCCGGATCGTTTCGATAGTTCTTTTGTTTTTTCGATTTTGGCGAGAACGAAGCGCTGGAACTCATCGTCGTTGGCAAAGCGTCTGGCTACCAGCTCGTTGAAGATAACCTTTGTCGTGAAAATCTCCTGATGTTCCCGAATCAAATCCGAGATTGCTTTTGGCCAAGTGGCGATTGCCAAATATCGCCTGATGGTTCTGGGATTGCGCTCGAAATGCTCGGCAATCTTCTTTTCCGTCCATCCATTTTCTATCAATCCTGAGTAGCCTTCCGCAATGTCCAGGCAATGCAAATCTTCTCTGGTCAGATTTTCAGCTAAACCTGAAGCAATTCGATCCGCTTTGTTATCAAACTGTTTGATCAAGCAGTTGGCTTTGACTTTTCCTGCCTCTTGAGCCGCCAGAAGTCTACGTTGACCTGCAACGCAAAATAGCTGGTATTTCCCTTCTTCCTGGCGCAGTTCCACTACAAGGTTTTGCAACAGTCCTCGCTCTCGAATTGATTCCACCAACTCCTGGAACTTAGCGGATTTGGTATCCAGAGTGCGGCGGACATTATCTTCAATGCGAATGTGCGCGAGAGGAATTTCGACCTGTTTGTCTATGTGAGCCGTCAGGGCTGCAAGTTTATCTTCCTGATTGAGAGTTTTTACTCGTTCCTCAAATGCGCCCATGGTCGCCTTTACGGACTGACTGAGCTTGTTTTCCTTCATACGATTACCACCAAATAGGTATTCTGGCTGGCAACGGGTTGCCAGTTGCCACGGTTACTGATTGAAAAAGACTGGTTGGCAACCCGTTGCCACTTATTTTGCGCCAATTTTAGATGGAGAATTCCGGCACTACTTCGAAATCGCTGGGTAGGTTTTCCAGCGCCGCCAGATTCGGGGTTGCCATTCGACCCAGTCTCTTGCCTTTTAGCAAAGGTAGTGTTTCGCCGGCGAGCGCGGTATAGGCTGTCGTCACCGGAGCATTTTTTTTGTATTTCAATAGCACCTGGCTTGCGGCATCAGAGCCTGCAACCGATTGGCTCATCGGAATCAGCGTTTCAAAAATGCGAATCTTGGAAGATTTGCCGACATCGCGAACGAATTTCTCGAATTTTAAGTGCGTCGCATTGCTACGATCAAACTTTGTTACCACGCAGCCAATCAACATCAACATTGGATTGAGCGGTCGTAAATCGCTGCAATAGGCCAAAAGCTCGGAAAAACCGCTAATGGATGATTTTTCAGCAAAAAGAGGAACTAAGTAGTAATGCGACGCTACCAGTGATGATAACAACAAACAGTCAAAGCTGGGATGTGTGTCAATCAGCACGACATCGTATTTATTCAACCCATCGTTGTCGAACAGGGAACTGAGCAGTAAATGTTGGCGAGCTTTTCCCTCCATTCTATCTTTTACTTCTTTAAGAAGCTTGCTGCCGGCAAGAATATCAACATCTTCTGTGTTGCTGGGCAGAACTACTTGTTCCAGCGGCAGATTTTCCAAAATGGCTTTTGCGATTTCTTTCCCTGTTTCTTTGACAAAATCTTCCGCACCGAGCAGGGAAGTGGAATTTCCTTGCGAATCCATATCAATTACTAGCACGCGCTTTCCCATATTGGCGTAGGATGCAGCCAAATTAACAACCGTGGTTGTTTTGCCCACACCACCTTTTTGATTCGCCACAGTTACAATACTGGTCGGCATATTTTTACTCCAAATTTTACAGGTAAATTAAATTAAGGGTAAATCTGATTTGAGGCTAAATAAAGTCTATTGGGAATTAGTGTTTTCTGTCAATGAGAGATTGGTTGGGAAGGACGTTTAATCAATTATTTTAGTCATTGGCCTGTAACGTCAGATTTAAGGACATCTATGGAACGGATTCTCAAAATTGCCAGTAAGTCTCAAGCTGATTTCAGGCACAGTGGCCAGCACGCCGCCGATGTCGCTCGCGGCGGTCTCGTCCGGCACTGGGCTGTAGGCAATCGTGAAATGCGTTTCCTCCGTGAAGCCATGGCGATTGATCTCCAGCAGGATATCCTCCATCCAGATGGGCGGGCCGCCGCCAAAAGGCGTCTCGATGAGAGGCGGCTGGATGTGCCAAAGGTGAACGATTTTATCCCTGCCTTGCAGTCGTTTCGAACTTTGGCAATCAATGACCAAAGT
Source organism: uncultured Heliomicrobium sp. (assembly GCA_964603695.1). Taxonomy (GTDB): domain Bacteria; phylum Acidobacteriota; class Blastocatellia; order RBC074; family RBC074; genus RBC074. The sequence continues at coordinate 3,893 of CAZRXE010001577.1, read as the reverse complement.
AACCGCTCAGCCCTGGGTACGCATCGCTTCCAGCGTGCGTACCCAGGGCTGAGCAGGTACAAATAGGTAACCTTACCTATATCAAAATAGGTAGCCTCGCCGATGCGGCTCCATCTTGTTTTCCGCCATACTTCAGCCGTCGTCATTGTCACTCGACACAACGACGAAGACGTTCGCGCCGCTGAGGAGCAAGACGAAATCCGGATTTTTCACGAGGAGAACGCAGTGGTTACAACTCACACCAACACACGCCGCTATCCCACGCCGCGCGATCTTTACCAGACCTGCACGGGCGAGGAGACCGCCTTACTGCCGTCCACGATGCCGATGCCTGTCCCTATGGACGGCGCAATTTCCAACAGCCGCTGCGCCGGTTGCGTATCGGAAGGGCAAATGATCTCCGCCGAAAAGGCCGCCGTTGTTTGCCATTGCAGCAGCCGCCTGATCTACCGCTGGATTGAAGAGGGTTCGCTCCATTACCGCGAATTACCGGATGGGACGGTGTTGATCTGCGCCATCACGCTGGTTGCCAAAATGGAATACCTGGAAGACGCCACCGGCTCTCTGGAACGCTGAATCATTTCAATCATCCCGAACCAAATTCGGAACCGAACTTTGCCCGAACTCGCGCGGCTCTGACACCCAGACAAACCGCGTGATTTCCCAAATCAAACGGTTGCCATTGCAAAAGCGGCGCAGTGGCAGTGGATTCACTTTCATCTCAGGACAGGAGTCTTTGCATGAAACCTCATTCCTTCATACGCATGTGGTTGTGTGTTGTCAGCGTGTTACTGCTAGGCGCAGGTAGTTGGTGCTTGACCGGTTGGCCGGCCTACTTCACAGCAGCCTTGAACAGGGGGCTGCACGCGCTCCGGTTCAACATCGCTTCGGCCGCATTGCCTGCGGCGCAAGGTGAAGCTGCGATTAAAGCCCTGAAGCAGCACGGTCAATACGACCCCTTGCGGCAAGCGATGGAAACGGCGCGGTATCGGGCGCAGGCGCAACCCGAACATCCGGGCGAATTCGCGGCGCTCAATCCGGCGCAGGAACTGCACGCCCGCTTCACATCGCAAGGCGTGGAAGTCCGCCGCCGCAGCGATGAAGCGACTCCCAAACTGGCGATGACCTTGCGCGGCATCGGTTACGGTGAGCGCCAACTGCCGGTCAGCCCCGGCACAGTTAGCGCCCAAGACCAGCGAGTGGAAATCCAGCGAATGGTCGGCGAACAATCCGCAATCCACAATCCGCAATCCGCAATCACAGAATGGTACATCAATCGTCCAAGCGGTCTGGAACAAGGCTTCACGGTCTCGGCACCGCCGGGCGAGCGGCGAGAAGGCGAGCGGTTGCGGTTGACACTGGAACTGTCCGGCGAATGGCGTGCGAAGCTCAGTGCGGATGGGCAGGCGGTGGACTTCAGCGAAGCTTCGGGCGGCGGCACGGTACGTTATGACCATCTGGCGGTGCGCGACGCTCAGGGAAAGACCTTGCCCGCGCGGATGAGTCTGGCCGAGCGCGAATTGCGGCTGGAAGTGGAGGATGCCGGCGCGATCTGGCCAGTGACGATAGACCCGATGCTGGCGCAACAAGCGTATGTGAAAGCTTCCAATACGGGCGCGGGAGATGATTTCGGTTATTCGGTGGCGATTTCAGGCGACACAGTGGTGGTTGGGGCATTTAATGAAGACAGCAATGCGGTAGGAGTCAACGGCGACCAGACCAACAACTCGGCTGAGTTCTCCGGCGCGGCATACGTGTTCACGCGCAGCGGAGGAGTCTGGACGCAGCAGGCCTACCTCAAAGCTTCCAACACAAGGAATAGTTATCAATTCGGTTTTTTCGTGGCGATCTCAGGCGACACGATAGTTGTTGGTTCGCCTGTTGAATGCAGTAATGCGACGGGCGTCAACGGCGACCAGAGCAATCAGTTCGCATGTGGATCAGGTGCGGCTTATGTTTTCGTGCGGAATGGAACTACTTGGAGTCAGCAGGCCTACCTGAAGGCTTCCAACACGGAATTTCTCGACAGCTTCGGTAAGTCCGTGGCAATTTCGGGAGATACGGTGGTGGTTGGAGCCTTGAGCGAAGACAGCAATGCGATGGGCGTCAATGGCGACCAGAGTAATAACTCGGCCAGTGGCTCTGGCGCGGTCTATGTTTTCGTGCGGAACGGAACGGTTTGGAGCCAGCAAGCTTATCTGAAAGCTTCTAACCCAGAGGCAAGTGACCAATTCGGCTATTCCGTTGCAGTGTCGGGCAACACGGTGGTGGTCGGGGCAAATGGTGAAGATAGCAATGCAACCGGCGTTAATGGCGACCAGAGTAACAATTTGGCCGGTGGCTCCGGCGCGGCCTATGTCTTCGTGCGTAACGGAACGATTTGGAGCCAGCAAGCCTATCTCAAAGCCTCCAACACGGGGGGGAGTGACTTCTTCGGCGATTCCGTGGCGATCTCCGGCGAGACGGTCGTGGTCGGGGCATCTGGGGAAAGCAGCAATGCGACAGGCGTCAATGGCGACCAGAGTAATAATTCGGCGACCTTTGCCGGAGCGGCCTACGTCTTCGTGCGGAGCGGGACGACCTGGAGCCAGCAAGCCTACCTCAAAGCGTCCAACACGGGGGCAATTGACGTCTTCGGCCAGTTTGTGGCGATATCCGACGAGACAGTGGTCATCGGAGCGCCTGGGGAGGATAGCAATGCGACAGGCGTCAACGGCAACCAGAGCGACAACTCGGCTTCTCAATCCGGCGCGGCCTACGTCTTTGTGCGGAGCGGGACAACCTGGAGCCAACAATCCTATTTAAAGGCCTCCAACACGAGGTTTGGAATCAGCTTTGGCTGGTCGGTTGGGAGTTCGGGAGATACAGTGGTGGTTGGGGGGCCTGGGGAAAACAGCAATGCGACGGGTGTCAATGGTGACCAGAATAATCACTCGGCTGCTGAGTCCGGCGCGGTGTACGTGTTCGCCACTTCTCCGCCAATCATTACGGCGGCAGGCCCGCTGACGCGGATTCAAGGCACGACGCTGAGCAATCCGGCCAATAATGCCGTCGTCGCCACGGTCAGCGATACGAACCCCGGAACCTTGACCGTGACTCAGACAAATGCTTCCCCCGGCGTGAACGCTCTCGGCTTCGTCAACAACAACGGAACGGTCACGGCAAATGTCGCGGCGCTCTGCTCAGCCGCCGTTGGCGTGAACTTCATTACGCTGACCGCCACCAACACCACGACAGGCTTGTCCAGCAGCGCCAATCTGACCGTCAATGTCATCTCTCACACTTCGCCGACCGTGACGTATAACAACGCTTCGGTCGTTGTCGGCAATGCGCTGACGGTCAACCCCGCGACCGGCCCCACAAACAACATCAACACGGGTTTCACGGTACAAAGCGTCACGCCTTCGCCCGCTCCTGCAACCATCATCGTCAACAGTTCGACCGGTGTCGTCACCGTGCCGAACAACGTCCCGCCGGGCAATTACACCGTCATCATTCGTTCCGTGGATAATTGCGGCTTGACGCACGACGCGCCGTTCACGCTGACGGTCGGTTGCCCTTCCACTGTCGTCACCAACGGCAATGACGGCGGCGCGGGCAGCTTGCGGCAAATCATCGCTGATGCTTGTCCGGGCAGCACGATTACCTTTCAAGCCGGTGTGACCGCCGTGACGCTGACTTCGGACGAACTCCTCATCAACAAAAACCTGACCATTGACGGCGGCGCGGGCGTGACCGTAAAGCGGCAAACGGGCAGTCCGAATTTCCGCATTTTCAACATCGCTTCGGGCAGCACGGTGACGCTCGGCAAGCTGACGATCACGAACGGCAACCATCCCACACAAGCCGGCGGCATTCAGAACAGCGGCACGCTGACCATCAACAATTGCACC
>CAZRXE010001576.1:0-5992 GCA_964603695.1 uncultured Heliomicrobium sp. | reverse complement strand
CGTCGCGTCCGGCAATCATTTCCGCCGCCACCACCACCAGCCACGAAAGCCCGGCGGTGACGCGCAACGTGGTGATGACTTGCGGCAGAATGGCGGGCAGCGTGACGTTTGTCAGCCGTTCCAAACCATTGATGCCGTAATTTTGCGCGACGCGAAAGTAGACCGCCGGAATGTTCGCCACCGCCGCCATCGTCGCCACGATCACGGGAAAGAAGGCCGCCAGAAAGATCAGAAAAATCGCCGACGCATCGCCCACGCCGAACCACAAAATGGCGAACGGCATCCAGGCCAGCGGCGACAGATTGCGAAAGAAATTGATGACCGGCAAAAACGCCGCGCGCGCCGATAGTTTTTGCCCCATCCACAATCCCAACGGCACGCCCAGCAGCACTGCCAAGCCAAAACCTATGCTGACGCGAAAGAGCGAAGTGATGAGATCGTTGAACAGCCTGCCGCCGCGCAGTTCTTCGCCGAAGGCTTTGATGACGGCTTGCGGCGAAGGAAAAGCGCTTTCGTGAAATGCGCCGGACGCCCACACCGCCGTCCACAACGCGATGAGCGCCGCAACGACGCCGAGCGGCAGCAGAATGGATTTCACTGTGTTTTGTTTTTCCAAGCGAGGATTCATTAGCGGAAATGTTCCTGCCACAGAGATCACAGAGAATAAGAGGTTTCCTGCTTCCCTCGGTGTGCGCTGTGACTTCTAAAGAACAAAGCGGAAATAACCTTGCTACAAAGATCACGGCTTTTCTCCATCTCGGTGTACTCTGTGGTCTCTGTGGCTAGTCGCTGCTTCTAAGCCGTTGCCGGCTGCGGCGTCGGTTGAGGTTTGGAATCCCACCAGATTTCAATGATGTTGGCCAGCGGGCCGACGATGGTCAGCGCGTAATACGGTGCGTGGACAAACTCCATCAGCCGCAACACCATTTCCGTAAACGCCACCAAAAACGCCACCAGCACCTGTCCCCATTTGCGGCGCACGGTGGTCGGCGGGTCTGTAATCATGAAGAAAATGAAAAGCTGATACATCGGCCCGGTGATCGGCGAAACTTCGGCCAGAAAGGTGTGTCCCGTCACCAGATGCCTCACCCAGGCGAAAAAGATAAACGACGCCACGTAAGTGAACGTGATGTGAAAGCGTTTAAGCCGATAAATGATGACCGAGCCGAGCGTCCAGATTACCAGCATCGGCCAGACCGTGTTGCCCCATTGCACGCTCAGGCTGGCAACAGTGTAAGGCGCAAGCACGAGCATCGCGCAGATGGCGAAGTTCGACGGATTCCACAAATGGCGGCCTCGCCAGCGGATGACGTATTTCGACGTGATCGAAATCATCGAACACACCACGTAAGGCCAGAATTCCGGCGAGCGCAGCAGCATGCCTATGCTGATGCCGGAAATATACGCGCTGGCCGGATTCAACCATTTGCCCAGCAGCATTCGTCCCAACAGCAGTTCCATGGCGATGCTGGTCAGGATAGCCATCGCCGTTCGTGAGTAACTTTCCAGAAAGCCGAAAGTCAGTTGGCCGATCAGCAAAATGCAGGTGACCAGAACCGGCGCAAGGTAGCGATTGTTGAAGCTGAAAAACCGTCCGAGCGCGGACATCGGCGAAGGTTTCAAAACGGAATTGGATGAGCCTGACGCGATAATTTCGGGTGTCATACAGTTTCCTTTGAAAAGGTAGGGCAACCTGCCGAGATTGCCTTGCGTTCTCGAAAGACATCTTTGCAGCAAACAGAGCAACCTCGGCAGGCTGCTCTGCCTCTGCTACGATCCTTTGATCTCGGGTTTCATTCAGTTTCCTTTGAAAAGGTAGGGCAACCTGCCGAGGTTGCCTTGCGTTCTCGAAAGACGTCTTTGCAGCAAACAGAGCAACCTCGGCAGGTTGCTCTACCTCTGCTACGATTCTTTGATCTCGGGTTTCATACAAAAGGTAGGGCAACCTGCCGAGATTGCCTTGCGTTCTCGAAAGACGTCTTTGCAGCAAACAGAGCAACCTCGGCAGGTTGCTCTACCCTTACTATGTTTCCTTGATTTTATGAATGCGGTTTGGTTCGGGTGCGGTGACGGTTTGGATTTTACCCGACGGCCAACGAATCTCAACCCGATCAATCGCCGCCGTTTTGCCCAAACCGAAATGCAGCCGCCGTTGATTTTGCGCGCAGAAACCGCTGCCGCCGGAGACTTCCTGCACCTGCTGTTGACCCGCCCAGAACACGCGGACTTGCGCGCCGATGGCGCTACGGTTGCTTACTTGCCCTTCCAACTCAAAATCAATCCATTTGTGTTCCGGCGCGACGGAGTTTTTATAAAGCAGCAGCGGCCCTTTCTGATTGGCTACGACGACATCCAGCTTGCCGCTGTTGGTGAAATCGGCCAGCGCCACCGAACGTCCGTCGTTGACATCGGTCACGCCGACCAGTTGCGCGACTTCCTTGAACGAGCCTGCGCCGTCGTTCAGCCAGACACGTTTTTTCTGATAGCCGGACAGGCTGCGACCATTGAGCGGCGGCCAGTTGGCGGCGTCGGAGATAATGGCTTTGTTGCCGCCGGCGACTTTGGAATAGTCGTACCAATAGCTCTTGCTGCGGTCGAGCGAGACGTTGCCGTTGGTCAGGTAAATGTCCAGAAAACCGTCGTTGTTCAAATCGCCGAACTGCGCGCCGAAGCTCCAGCCGCCGAGTTCCACGCCCATCGCATTGGCCAGGTTTTGATATTGCAGGTTGTCGCCAGAAGTCCCAGCTTTCGGCATCCACAGATTATTGCCCTGCACCAGAATGCCTTCTTCGGAAATGTTGGTGACGTAAATTCCGAACTGCCCGCGATTGAGCACATCGCCGACTGAAGCCGTCATGCCGCTTTTGGGCGAATAACCGACGCCGGTTTTCGCGCCGACTTCGCGAAAGCGTTTGCCGCCGTCGTTGAAGAACAATTCCGAAACGGCGTAATCGTTGGCGATGAAGAGATCGGGAAAGCCCGTGCCGCGCAAATCCGCCGCCACAGCCGCCAGCGCCCAGCGCGTGGATTTGACGCCTAGCTGTTCGGCGACTTCCTCAAATTTGCCGCCGCCCAGATTGTGGAAAAGATACTTGCGCCCGCCGTTTGTCGCGTACTCGAAGCTTTCGGGCATCATCTTCGTGTTCGGCAAATTCCACAGATCAACGTTTTCTGAATAGTAACCACCGACAAACAAATCCAGCTTGCCGTCGCGGTCATAATCGAACCAGACGGCGGTGTTCGCATTCACCCAACGCGGCAAGCCCGCCGCTTCGCCGGCGCGCGTGAAGCCTTTGCCGCCGTCGTTGTGGAAGAGTTCCGGGCGGCCCCATTTGTAAACGAAGAGGTCTTCAAAACCGTCGTTGTCGTAATCGCCCCAGACCGCGCCCATCGAAACGCCTGCTTCGCGCGAATTTTCTCCGGTAACCCCCATCGCTTCGGCAACATCCTGAAACGAGCCGTTACCCAGGTTTTGATAAAGCGCGTTCTTGCTGCCTTCGCCGCTGTTGGTGACGTAAACGTCCTGCCAGCCGTCCCGGTTGTAATCCGTCACAGATACCGCCGCTCCCATCGAAGCGACCTGTTCCATGATGTGACTGAGCTTGGCGTCCAGTTTCGGCGCGCTGTGTTTGAAACGAATGCCGCTGCTTTCCGCCGCTTCCGTCAAACTGAAACCGTAGCGCGAAAGCGCGGTGGATGGATTAGCGGCTTTGCTTTCCGCAGCTTTATTGCGGGCCGACATTCGTTTGTACACCAGCGGGAAAGCCAGCAAACCAATGAAAAACAAGAGTAGGAAAATTCTGGAAATTCGAGATTGCATAGAAATTCAGGAAAATGATTCGAGGCGCGTCGCAATGGCCTGGAAAGCTTCCGCCGAAGTCAGAACCGGAACGATTTCAAACTCCACCAGGTCGTGCCATTTGCTTGTCCACAGTTCAAACAGAGCCTCATTCTCGGTTTCCATCAGTTGAAAACAAATAGTGAAAGCCGGATCAACCCAGCTTGAAATGTATTCCAATCCGTCCGGCAGCATTCGGCCTTGCGCCTTCGCGCGGCGATAAACGTCCACCGCGCCTGCGCTCTTGAATCGCTCGATGACCATGTAAAGCACTTCAATTTCCCCGCAAGGCCTTCACGAAGGCGTCCGGCGCGACAAAGCGCGTGTGATACGTTTGCCAGTCTCCCGGATAGCGCTTGTAAATCGGATTGTCTTCCAGTCGAATTGCGGCGCGATTGTAATCCTTCAGGCCGTGAAACGGCAGCGGCAAAACCGTCGCCGCGTAAGTGCAGTTGTAATCGCCGTCTTTCGTCCAGCCATCGCCGATCATCACGAAATCGCGCGTCCAACCATTCTGCGCTGCCGGCAAGGCCGCGAACTTCAGCCGCAATTCGTCGCCCGCGTTCATAATCAGCATGCGGTCGTCGGTCTTAACGAGCAGTTCGCGCACATCGCCGTAGCGCGTGTAATAACCCGTCAAATCACGCCATTTTTGCGCCGTGCCTTCGAGTTGGTTGTAGTTTGGTAGTTCCGGCGAAGACACGTTTGTCTGCGTGAACTGGGAAAACCCGCGATAGCGCAAGTCCGCGCCGGATGTTTCCAGCGGCTGAACTTTGACTTGCTCCGCCGCTGCTTCCGCCCATTCCAGCTTGTCCCAATAAATTTCCATGTTCGTCCGTAACCGCAACCGACGCGCAGCATTCATAGAAGAAGGGGAACCAAAAACGCCGTCCAAATCAATCACCATCGTTTTCAGTTTGCCGGACAAAAAGCCCAAACCGGATTTCGCCGTCACCCAATTGCCCCGCGCGTCAGGAACTTCCAGCGTCAGCCCTTGCGGCGGCGTCAGACTGCTTTGGCCGATGGCGACATTGACCGTGGCGTCTGTCGGATGCAGCCAGCCGTGGCCGATCAAATACAGCTTCTTATCGCGCGGCGCATCTTCGCCCAGTTCCAACTCCACCCAGTGATCGCGCGTCAATCCCTGATATTGCCCGCGCCCGAAGGTGTCCAGGTATTGCCGATCCAGCGCGCCGACAACCGATGAAACATCCTGCCCAAGATCATCCTTCGCGCGGGCAAAAGGCTTCGGCGCTTTGGTCACGTAAAGCCGAGGCTTCGGCTGCGGCATGGCGAAACGTTCGTCGGTGAAAACTTCCGTGCCGGGCGGATGATCCACGGCCACAAGTGAGTACCGGTCAATGTAAAACGTCTCCCACAACTCCGCCGTCACGCGCAGGTCATAAAAGTTATCTCTCGGAGCAATGGCGCTGCCGGGAATCCTGAACCATTCTTCGGTTTGTTCGACGTTGGCGACGACTTGCGCGTTGATGCGCAGTCTCAGCGCCGGATTCCACGGCGAACAATCCTTGACGAAGCTCATCTGCTTGCCGTCCCAGGCAAACAGGGTCGGGCAGGAACCTTTCAACCGCTGTTCGGCCAGCACGGATTGATCGGCCTTCAATTCAAACTCCGCCTGCACCGCGCCGTTTGGCCAGACAATGCGGGCCACGTCAGTTTGCGTGTTCTCGCCCAGCCCGAAATGCAGCAGCGGCGAAGTAATGACCTGCTTCTGCGTCAACAAGCCAGAGCGGATTTCAATCTCGCCGCCAATGCCGAAAGAGTTGATGCGCTGATCGCCGGTGGCTTGCGCGGCGCGGGTGCGAATGGTTTGGGAATGATAGTTTTTTGCGCCGCGATTGATTAAGCGCACAGGCTGTATTTCCGTGTTGAAAGCCAGCAAATCCGCGCGCCCGTCGCCTGTCAGGTCGGCGGCAGCCATCGCCGAAGAGTACGCCGGATCAATCGGCGGCAGTTTCTTCGCGGACGAACCGTTTAGCCAAAGACGATTTCCTGCCGCCACATCAAGCGCGCCGTTGTTGTCAAAATCGTAAACCAGCAGCGAGCCGGAGCCGGGAGTTGGCGGAACCGGCGAGCCTTCGACTTGTCGCCCAAAGACCTCTGCCATTTCCCACTCGCCGCCCTTGTCGGACA
>CAZRXE010001575.1:0-1599 GCA_964603695.1 uncultured Heliomicrobium sp. | reverse complement strand
CGCCGCGTTCAGCCAATCGTCGCGCCAGCAAACATTGCCAGCCGAAATCCGCCGTCAGCGGATTGTCCAAACCGTAAAGCTTCTTTGTCGCTTCGGATTCTTTGTCAACCTGGAAAGCTTCAGGCGCTTCGGCCTGCATGCGGAAAGCAAGTTCAAAGGCTTGGATGCGGGCTTCGAGTTGCGGATCGTTTTTGCGCAACTCTTTGTGGCGGCGGTTGATGTTTTGCAGCATCTCCAATTCAAACCGTTGTTCGTCCGGCGGCAGGTGTTTGCCGAGCAGATATTCAATCGGTTCGTTTTTAACGTCATCCACTTTCAAGCCGGAATTGCCTATGGCCGTGCCTTGATAAGCGCCGGGCAAAAAGGCCGATGCCCAATTTTTCGCACCGCCGTGCGACAGTGTCGGTTTGATGGTGATGAAGCCGGGCAGGTTTTGATTTTCCGTCCCCAGACCGTAAACCGCCCACGATCCCATGCTCGGACGCACTACGTTCGACATGCCTGTAAAGGTTTGCAACATGGCCGCGCCGTGATCTACGCCTTCGCCGACCATCGAACGAATAATCGTCATATCGTCCACGCATTCACGCACGTGCGGCCACAAATCGCTGACGGGAATGCCGCTCTTGCCACCCGGTTTGAACTCCCAGAGCGGCTTCATCAAAGGCCCAATAGGACCATCGGCAAAAGCCAGCGGACGTTTGATCGGCAAAGGTTTTCCATGATCGCGCACCAGCCGCTCTTTCGGATCGAAGGAATCAATCGAAGACGGGCCACCGTGCATGAACAGGAAAATTACGCGCTTGGCTTTCGGCTCGAAGTGCGGAGCTTTGGGCGCGAGCGGGTTTTCAGATTGCAGATCTGCGGCAAGAAGTTTTGCTTCATCCGCCAGCATTGCGGATAAGCCGATGGCTCCGAACCCCATTCCGGCGGCACGCAACCAGGCGCGACGCGAAACGGGCTTTTCCGGGCGAAAATACAATTGACGAAGCGAATCGAGTGAGCCTGTATTTTTCATAAATTACCTTGCTTTGCGTGTGACCGCAGGTTTGCGCGACGAGGCGTTGGCCGGCGCGTGTTGCCTGAGCCAGTTGTGCAGATCGGATTTAGTTTCAAAACTGAGTACCGCAACGACCAATTCCCGCAATTGTTCTTCCTGAAGTTTTTTGAGTTTGTTTTGCAGCGTCTCGCTTCATTCGCCAAAGCGGTGCGACAACAGCAGAACGACTGATGACAACAAGCCTTTCTGCCAGCCTTCTTGTAAACCTTCCTGCAAACCTTTTCGCAATCCTTCTTCTTTCGCCATTCTTTCCCAAGATGTGACGTATGGCATGTTCTTGCTCTCCTTAATTTGGAAAATCATTTTTTGAGGTTCGGCACAATGTCCGTGACAACTCTTGTTGACTGCGATGCTTGAGTCACAGTTGTTTTCCGGGTTTGCTTTTACACTCCAAACTGGCGCAAATGATGATCGCAATGCAAATAACCCCAGCGCATCCATTCCGCTTCGGTCATTTGCCCGAAATATGGGTGCGGTTGTAATGCCAAATCTTTCGACGGCTGGCAGAAACGCTCGATCATTGTTTCCAACTCACGACG
>CAZRXE010001574.1:0-6258 GCA_964603695.1 uncultured Heliomicrobium sp. | reverse complement strand
ATAACCACAGGTCAATAAGCCCAACACTGGGATGAGTGACAAATTTCTCAGGAAGCAGGAGACGGCAATGACGAACGAGATAATGATGTAGCCATACATCGGAATCCGATGTTTGACCACGTCCCAACCGTGAACAGTCGGATCGGAAAGATCATTGCCACTGAAAAAGCTAAACAGCAATTCCCGCTTGAAGGCGAAAAAGAAGACCCACACCAGAATGAGCAGCGCCGGCACAATGTATTTGGAATTGACGTAAGGCGTACGGAATTTTCGTTCTATTCGCTGGTTGGAATGATCCAAAATCAACACGCCACCGCAAACCAGCACAAACGCAAACAACGTCCCAATACTGGTTAAGTCCGTGACTTCGGTCAAATTCATAAATAGAGATGGAACGGCGACGACCAGTCCCGTAACCAGCGTCGAAAACCACGGCGTTTTGAATCGTGGATGAATTGCCGAAAAGATCTTCGGCAATAATCCATCACGGCTCATCGCCATCCAGATGCGCGGCTGGCCGAGTTGAAAGACCAGCAACACCGTGGCCATCGCAATCACCGCGCTGATGGCGACAATGCCCGCTACCCACGGTTTATTCACGCCTTCCGGGCCGAAGACAAACGCCAGCGGATCGCCTACTGCCAGTTTCTGGTAATTGACCATTCCCGTCAGCACCAGCGCGATCAGCACATAAAGCACAGTGCAGATCACCAGCGAATACATCATGCCGCGCGGCAAATCGCGCTGCGGATTCTTGCACTCTTCCGCCGTCGTCGAGATGGCGTCGAAACCGATGTAAGCGAAGAAGACCGCCGAGACGCCTTTCAACACGCCCGCCGCGCCATTGGGAGCAAACGGACTCCAATTCGTGGGCTTCACGTAATAAGCGCCGAGTACAATTACCAGAAAGATGATGCTGAGTTTAATTGCCACCATCACGTTCGACGCAGTTTTGGATTCCCGAATGCCGACGAAAACCAGCGCCGTAATCAGAACCACTATGCCCAGCGCGGGCAGATCGCAAACCAGATGAAACCCGCCAACCAACGGCGCTTTCGTCCAGGCCAGATAGCCATCCACCGCGCCGCCCATCCCGACCATCCCACGGATTTGTTCCAGCGTGTTGCCGGATTGCAGCAGCACCGTCACTTTGTCGTAACCGCGCGATGCGGACAGAAAGTCCATCGTCAGATATTCCGGGATGTGAATGTTGTAGCCGGCCAGCAGAGTTGTGAAGTAATCGCTCCAGGAAATGGCCACGGCGATGTTGCCGATGGCGTATTCCATCAACAAATCCCAACCGATGATCCACGCGATCAATTCGCCGAACGAAGCGTAAGCATAGGTGTAAGCCGACCCGGCCACCGGAATCATCGAAGCGAACTCCGCGTAACAAAACGCCGCAAAGGCGCAGGCAATGGCCGTGAACACGAACAAAAACGCCACCGCTGGTCCGCCGTTGAACGCCGCGTTGCCGATGGTGGAAAAGATGCCCGCGCCAATGACCGCCGCGATTCCCAGCGAAGTCAGATCCAGCACGCCTAGCGACTTTTTCAGATGATGGTCGCTACTTTCGCCGTCGCCAAAGCCCATTGCCGCGTCGCGCTGAATCAGCTCGACGGATTTCGTGCGAAACAAAGTTCCGAAATTCATAGGTCAGGTTCGCCGCTTTCTTAAGGTAAGTTGTCTTTTGCGCTTTTGATCGTAAGGAGTGGTACTGCCCGGCGCTTTTAAGCCTTGCTCAAAGCGCGCGGAGTTTGCCATACGTAATCCCGGCAAGGCAATTGACGCCGGAAATCCTTTCTACTCTCAACCAATGTAACCCACACCCGATTACGACAGTCGGTGGAAGGAGATTCCCGACGCTTATTTCGAGGACTTTATGCGTTTTTTCTGACGGCGCACGCCGAGATTGACTGGTCGCGCCTGCCGGAATTTCTCGATAACGCCTTGGAAGAATTGGGGGATGCCTTGCCGGATTTCGGTTCGGTCAACGATTGGCAAACCTGGCTGGACGCGCATCCGGGACGGATGAATTAAGCGCTAGCACCGGTGCTAACTTTCCCATCCGTACTTTCCAATCAGCTTCACAAACTGGCACGCGCCTAAATCTTCCGTCTTCGCGCCGTCTTCAGTGCGGGTGACGCGGATCAGGCGTTGTTCCTTTTCGGTTCCGATGGGGATCACCAAATGCCCGCCGACAGCCAGTTGATCAACCAAAGGCTTTGGGATTTCAGGCGAACCCGCCGCAACCAGAATCCCGCGATAGGGCGCGAATTCATTCCAGCCGTAAGTCCCGTCAAAACATTTGATCGTCGCGTTGTTGATCCTCAGTTCGCGCAACAGTTCCTGTGCGCGCCGCGCCAGTTCCGGCAGGCGTTCGAGCGCGAAAACCTGACCGGCGACTTGCGCCAACACTGCAGTTTGATAACCCGACCCCGCGCCGATTTCCAGCACGCGGTCGTTTTTCGTCACTTCCAAAAGTTCGGTTTGGCGCGCCACGATGTAAGGCTGAGAAATCGTCTGGCCGAAATCAATCGGTAGGGCGTGATCGCCGTAAGCGTGGCCGCGCATGGCGTCGAGTACGAACAAATGGCGCGGGATTTTTTCCATCGCCGCCAGCACTCGTTCATCACGAATGCGGTCGCGTTTGCGCAACAGCGCCGTCATCTCGGCGCGCTCGCGGGCGAAGGCGGGAGAGTCTTTTCCGTTTCGGTCAGGATTGGACATTGGGCAACAGGTCGCTCCGGGTTCTCAATTTTTCAAGCAAGGTATAAGCGGTCAAATCGGTTCGTAGCGGCGTGACGGAAACCAGCCCTTCGGCGACGGCGGCGTAATCGCTCTCCGGGTCTTCATTCCAGGAAACCTTCTGCACGCCGATCCAATAATATTGTTTGCCGCGCGGATCAACGCCTTCGATGATGTCCGCTTCTGACAACGCGCGGCCTTGATGAGTAAAGCGAGCGCCACGAATTTCGCCCGCCGGCACGTTGACGTTCAGAATCGTTCCCGGCGGCAAACCTTCTTTCAACACGCGACCGGTAAGATTGGCGGCAAAACGCGCGGCGTGCGTGAAATCGCCTTCGCGGGCGGTCAGACTGACGGCGATGCCGGGCAGTTTGAAAATCGAAGCTTCAAGCGCGCCGGCCACCGTGCCGGAATAAGTCACGTCATCACCCAGATTCGCGCCGTGATTGATGCCGGAAATAACTATGTCCGGGCGTTCGGGAAGAATTTTGGTGATGGCCAGCAACACGCAATCGGTCGGCGTGCCGTCAATCGAATAGCGCCGCTCCGCCATCTGCCGCGCGCGCAACGGACGAGTCAGTGTAATCGAATGCGCCGTCGCACTCTGTTCGGAGGCCGGCGCAACCACCGTCACTTCGCCTACGGCTTCAAGCGCCGTCGCCAATGCGGCAAGGCCATCGGCAAAATAGCCGTCGTCATTCGTCACTAAAATTCTAGGTCTCACTGCGGGAAAATCTCTTTCGTTCGGAAATGCTGAAGTAGAAATCATCTTCGCGCATCGCTACGGGGATGGCAAATCTTTGGCGAAAGGCCGCGCGCCATGCTTTTTTTCCCGAAGCTTTTATAATCCGCCCTGCTTATGCCGGAAACGGAACGTCCAACTTCCAACCATTCGCCACAATCGCGCCGAACAGTATTGACGGCGGTCTTGATCGTTGCCGCCTCCATTGTCACTGCCTGGCTGTTGTACGCCTTGCGCGCGGTGTTTCTGTTGCTGGCCTTCACGGTCATCTTTTGTTACCTGATCGCGCCGCTGGTGGACGCGGTCGAACGTTCCCTGCGGTTCCGGAACTCGACTTGGCGAATGCCGCGTGCGGCGGCCATTTCGACTGTCTATTTGATTTTGATCGGCGTCATCGTCCTGGCGCTGGACTATTTCGCGCCACTGTTTTCAGATCAGGCCAGCGCGTTCTGGAACAACCTGCCCAACTACGCGCGCCAGTTCGATCAATACTCAAAATCGCTGGAAGCCCTACCCGGACGTTACCGTCTGCCGCCCGGCTGGCGACAATCGCTGACCGATTGGATTGCCGCCACCAAACTGGATTTGTTCGATTGGCTGAAACTCTGGTTGGACAAAACCTGGCGGCTGATACGCTTTCTGCCCTGGCTAGTCTTGATTCCGGTGATCGGCTTTTTCTTTTTGAAAGACGCGCGCGACATCAGCAATCATTTTCTGCGGTCGCTGCCGAGCGCGGACACACGCTACCGCGTGGCGGTATTTTTGAAAGATGTCAGTGAAACGCTGGCCGGGTACATTCGCGCGCAAGTCATCGCCTGTTTGCTGGTCGGCTTGATCGAAGGCGCGGGGCTGTGGCTGCTGGGCATTTCCTATCCGCTGGTGTTCGGCGTTGCCGCCGGACTGTTTGAAATCATTCCGATCATTGGGCCGTTGACGTTGGGCGTGACGGCGTTTCTGGTCGCCAGTTTTCATTCATGGCAAAGCGCCTTTCTGGTCGGAGGCTTTCTGGCCGCCTTTCGCATCCTGCACGATTACGTGATTTACCCGCGATTGATTAGCGTCGGTGTGGAGATTCATCCGGTGGTGGTGGTTCTGGCGGTGCTGTGCGGCGCGGAGTTGGGCGGAGTAACAGGAGTTTTTCTGAGCGTACCAATTGCCGCGTTGCTGATTGTTTGTTGGCGACATTGGCGCGAACTGCAACTTGATCGGGCCAATCCCATTCTCACGCCTGATGAAAAACAGATGACGGAAGCCTTGCTGGTCAAAAAGTGACCAGCGGTGTTATCGGTCGCTTTTTTTGCCGGATTCCTTTTCGGTCTTGAGCTGTTCGGCGAATTTCAGTCGGGCTTGCTCCAGCTTGGTTGCGGCGTTCGAATCGAAACAGCCGCTCGCGCCACCGCCCGGCATAGGGTAAATCGTGTCGCCGAATTTCAAATACACCGCGCCGTCAATCAGCACCATCAGGTCGGTCGTCTGAGGCTCGCCTTTCTTTTTCAAATCTGCCACCTGCGTCGCCGACTTCACGATTTCTCGATCAATCAGGGTCTTCAACTCTTCGGCGGAAGCTTTTTCCAACTTATTCTGCGCACTGTCCGCCGCCAGCAAAGCTCTCACCAACACGTCCGACGACGGTTGAACACTAGGTGTGGGTTTCGGCTCACTGCCCTGTTGCACGACTACGCTCAAACATAAAAACACTCCGAACAGATACGTCATCTTCGTTCCTCCAAAATCCTGTTGAAAAAATTGGCTGCCGAGTTGGTTGCCAGTGCAGGAACGATGAGGGCTGGATGGCTTGCGAGCCGAACTCTAACTTTGCCAAGCCAGGTGCCCGGCGCGAACGGTGTGCGAAACGGAAAAGTCCGAGTTCAAAACGGCCAGATCGGCGTCCTTGCCGACTTCGATGGAGCCTTTGCGGTCGCCTACGCCGCAAACGCGCGCCGGCGCAAGCGAAGCCGTGTGTGCCGCATCAATCAAACTCATGCCAGTGAAAGCCATTGCATTGCCAACCGCCGCATTCATCGTCAACACCGAACCGGCGATGGTCACGCCGTCCATCAAGGTGCAAAGCGCGCCGCGTACTTCGATCTGAAAATCGCCGAGCGTATACCGCCCGTCACCTACGCCCTGCGCAGCGGTGGCGTCCGTAATCAAGGTCAGTCCTTCCCTACCCTTCGCGCGCCAGGCCAGTTGTGCCATGCGCGGATGCACATG
Source organism: uncultured Heliomicrobium sp. (assembly GCA_964603695.1). GTDB lineage: Bacteria > Acidobacteriota > Blastocatellia > RBC074 > RBC074 > RBC074. Next base: position 554 of record CAZRXE010001574.1, on the reverse strand, counting down.
GACGCCGTCGCAAATCAATTCCGCCTGAATGCCCGGTTCGTTCAAACAAGCCGAGGCCAAACCGGGTTTGCGATGATGGACGCCGGACATGGCGTTGTAAAGATGCGTCGCCCGCGTCGCGCCGGCATCAATCGCCGCCAGTGCAGTATCGTAATCCGCTTCCGAATGCCCCAGCGAAGCTTCCACGCCGTTCGCTTTCAAAAAGCGAATCAACTCCAACGCGCCGGGCAGTTCGGGAGCCATCGTCATGATCTTGATGCGCCCGTCGGCGGCGGCAAAGAGTTCGCGGCATTCGTCAAAGTTCGGATCGCGAATGCCTTCAACCGGCTGCGCGCCTTTGAATTTCAGATTGATATACGGCCCTTCGATGTGCAGCCCCAGGATTTCCGCCGCTTCGGGCGTGTGATTGTCCGTGGCTTCGGCGGCGCGCGTGTCGGCGATGGCTTTCATCAATTCGGAGTGTCGCGCGGCGATGGTCGTCGCCAGATAACCCGTCGTGCCGAATTTGAGCAATGCCCGCGAAATCCGCCGCACGCCCTCCGCGCCATTGGCCA
>CAZRXE010001573.1:0-3282 GCA_964603695.1 uncultured Heliomicrobium sp. | reverse complement strand
GTGTCGTTGGCGATGCGCACGGCGTCGTCGTCGTCTTCGTAAGGAATGATCGAAAGCACCGGGCCGAAGATTTCTTCCCGCGCGATGGTCATGTTGTTGTCCACGTCGGCGAAGACGGTTGGGCGCACGAAATAGCCTTTTTCCAGGCCTTCCGGCATTTCCGCGCCGCCGCAAACCAGGGTCGCGCCTTCTTCGATGCCTTTTTTGATGTAGTTGACGACGCGCTCGCGTTGCGCGGCGGAAACCAGCGGGCCGAGTTTGGCCGCGCCGCCCAGCGGATCGCCGACGGTGAAGCCTTCGGCGGTTTTTTTGGCGATGGCGACGGCTTCGTCGTAACGCGAACGCGGAACCAGCATCCGCGTCAACGCCGAACAGGTCTGGCCGGAATTGAAATAACACGCGCCGACGCCGCTTTTGACGGCTTTGTCGAAATCGGCGTCGTCCAGAATGACATTGGCCGATTTGCCGCCGAGTTCCAGCGCCACGCGCTTGACGGTGTTGGCGGCCAGTTCGCTGACGCGCTTGCCCGCGCGCGTCGAACCGGTGAACGAAACCATATCCACGTTGGGATGCGCGGCGATGGCTTCGCCGACGACCGGGCCGTAACCCGTCACCAGATTGAACACGCCTGCCGGCAAACCGATGTCGGCGATGATTTCCGCCAACACAAAAGCCGTCAGCGGCGCGACTTCGCTGGGTTTCAGCACCACAGTGCAACCGGCGGCCAGAGCCGGCGCGACTTTGCAAATGACTTGATGGAGCGGGAAATTCCACGGCGTAATGCAACCGACCACGCCAATCGGTTCTTTCACCACCAACGCCTTGCCGATGGTTTCTTCAAACTGAAATTCGCCGAGCAACTGCGCATACGAACCCATGACCATCGCGGGCATTCCGACTTGGACGGCGGTGGCCAATCCGAGCGGCATGCCGACTTCGGCGGCCACCAGTGCGGCGATGTCGTTTTTCATCATCGTCAGTTTGTCGGCGATCAATTGCAGGTAGCGTTTGCGCTCTTCAACCGAAGTGGTTGACCAGCTATTAAACGCGGCTTTGGCGGCGGCGACAGCGGCATTGACATCTTCCGCCGTGCCTTCGGGAATCCGCCCCATCACTTCTTCGGTGGTGGAGTTGATGACTTCAATCATGTTTGTGCCGGTGGAGTTCGCCCACTGGCCGTTGATGAACAGCTTGTCGTGATTTTTGATTTCCATTGTTGCAGTCGTTCCTTTCAAATTTCAGATTTCCCAGTCTTCCAGCGTCAGGTTGGGAACGCGGCTGAATTCGCGGGTGTTGTGGGTGACCAGAATCAAGTTGTGCACAAGTGCGACAGCGGCAATTTGCAGGTCATAAGAACCTATCGGCGTTCCTTTGCTTTCCAGATCAGCGCGCAATTCACCACAAATGCGCGCGGCATTTTCGTCAAAGTCCAGGTTCGGATAATTGGCCAGGAAGTTTTCGATAATCGGCAGGCTGATTGACCGTCGTTGGCTTTTATACGCCCCATAGAAAAGCTCAAATCTGACTATCGAACAAACCGCCTTTTCTTGTGCGGGAATGCGAACGTAATGCAAGTTGAGTTTCGGAACTCTTTGGTGAATGGCGTTGACGCACACATTCGTGTCGAGCAGATATTTCATAGCAGCTCAAGCTCGGGCCGAACAGGATATTCACCCTGGGGCGCACGCTCCGGAAAGTCAGGTAAACAACCCAGGAATTTGAGACCGTGAAGATCAGCCACTTCTTCCAGCTTTAGCCCAAGCTGAGCGGCTTTCGCTTCCAAATCCTGTTCGTCAAGCTCCTGCAAGGAATTGAATTCAATCGGGCCGGCTGTAGGCTTGAGTGAGTCCGTATTCGCCGATTCTTCAGGTTCTGCTTTCGACTCCGCAGCGTGCGGTTTACCTTCCAGCGACAAGATGATGACTTCCGCACAGTGATTCAGCATTTCAGGCGGCATGGGAATCGTTCGCGGCAGCTTTTCGTAAATCTGTTTGATGGCTTCCATAACTTCAAAATCTCCTTTGCTCTATTACTGAAGGCAGTATCGGCAAGCCTCCGTGGAGCGTCAAGGCGCTCATTCGCGGTTAATCAGGCTGGCCACAAAGCCCGCGCCGAAGCCGTTGTCAATGTTGACCACCGTCACATTCGACGAACAAGAGTTGAGCATGCCCAGCAGCGCCGCGATGCCGCCGAAGCTTGCGCCGTAACCGATGCTGGTCGGCACGGCGATGACCGGCACACTGACCAAACCGCCGACCACGCTGGGCAATGCGCCTTCCATGCCGGCGACGCAAACGACGACTTTGGCCGATTGCAGCAGTTCGCGGCGGCTCAGCACGCGGTGAATGCCGGCAACGCCCACGTCGAACAAGCGTTCGATCCGATTGCCCATGATTTCCGCCGTCAGTGCGGCTTCGTCGGCGACGGGAATGTCTGAAGTCCCGGCGGTGACGATGGCGATGACGCCGCGCCCGTTGATTGTCTTGTCGCGGTGGACGGCGATGGAGTTGCAGGAATCGTGAAAAACCGCGTCGGCGGCGATTTGTTTGACTTGTTCAAAGGCTTCGCGGTTCGTGCGCGTGACCAGCAGATTGGACGAACGTTCCAGCAGTTTTTCGGCAATCCCGGCCACGTGCGCGGGCGTTTTTCCCTGACCGAAAATGACTTCGGGAAAGCCCTGCCGGATGGCGCGGTGATGATCCACCGTGGCGTAACCCAGGCTTTCAAACGGCAGGTGACGCAAGCTTTCCAGAGCTTGATCCATTTCGATTTCGCCGCTTTTGAACCGCGACAACAATGCTTCCAGATGTTTTTGATCCATAAAGAAAAGGGTGATTCGTGACTGCTTCGTGACAGTGTTTTCGTAGTTTTGATTGGGGAGATAGAACAAGGTTATAGCCGCCGGAAGCCTTGCTTGACAAGGTTTTCAAGCGACTCCTATATTTGCCGCCTTGTTCGATAATCGAGTTCACGCCAATGAAAAACATCACCGTCGGAATCACCGGAGCCAGCGGCTCCATCTATGCACAACGCCTGCTGGCGCAGCTCAACGAAAACCCTGAAGTCGCGCGAATTGATCTGGTCATTTCGCAAGCCGGCGTTCGCGTCGTCGGCGAAGAGTTGGGATTGAAAGTCGCCGGGACGGATGCGCGCGTGGTGCGCGAACTGCTCGGCCAGGATTCGGACAAGGTCAAAGTTCATTCGGCCAACGACATCGGCGCAAGCGTCGCCAGCGGGTCTTATTTGAGCGATGCGATGATCGTCGTACCGTGCAGCATGGGG